>JAWVEW010000502.1:0-13677 GCA_033856495.1 Miltoncostaeaceae bacterium
GACGGCCAGCCCGAGCCCGTCGCGGCCGGAGGCCACGGTGGAACGCAGGGGGAGCCGCTCCACCTCCGCCAGCGGGACCTCGGCGCGAAGGCGCGGGCTCCCGCGCCGGTACACCGCGGCGACGTCGCCGTCGATCAGCTGCTGCACGACTGCCCGGCCCTCGCCGCCGAGCCGGCCGACCGCCCTCGCGTAGGCGCGCGCGACGCCGGCGTCCCGAGGGGCCGCGACCGCCGCCGCCGGCCGGAGGCCCTGCATGGCGGAGCCCTGTCCGCCGCCGGCCAGGAGCAGGCGGCCAGCGCGGCGATCAGTAGCGGGCGTATCGCTCGATGTCCTCCTCGAAGTCCCTGACCAGCGCCCGTGTGAGGGTGGGGCGGGTGGCGGCGACCGCGGCCTGGAAGTCCGCCAGCCCGGCCCGCGAGTCGCTCCCGGACGCGTGGGCGCGCTCGAAGGCCAGCTGAGCGGCCTTGCGCGCCGCGAACTCGATATCGGCGGTGGTGAAGAACTCCGTCCGTGCAACGAGCTCGTCGTGGTCCACCGGCTCGGTCGTCACCGCCTGGACGAAGCGCCGCCAGAGGCTGCCCCGCGCCGGAGGGTCGGGGGGGCCGATGGGCAGCACGTAGTCGAAGCGGCCGGGCCGCAGGAGCGCCGGGTCGAGGTCGCGCACCGAGTTCGTCGCGCACACGAGCAGCCGGTCCTGCCGGCTGCGGAACGCGGGGATCGCCTTCAGCAGCTCGTTGGTGACGCCCTCCGTGTCCGGGCGCGTCGCGCGCGGCCCGGCGATCTCGTCGACCTCGTCGATGAAGAGGACCAGGTGCTCGACGTCCTGCACCTGCTCGAAGAAGTCGCGCAGCGCGCTCGCGCGCCCCGGCCCGGCGGCGGCGAGCCGGCTGGGGAACAGCTCGACGAAGGGCCAGCCGAGCCGGCCCGCGGCGGCCTTGGCGAAGGTGGTCTTGCCGGTGCCCGGAGGGCCGAAGAGCACCACCGCCCGGGGCGGCACGACGCCGTGGCGCTCGGCGAGCTCGGGCTCCGCGAGCGGCAGCACCACCCGGCGCTCGATCAGCGCCTTGGTCTCCTCCATGCCCGCCAGGTCGTCCCACGCGCGCGGCTCGATGATCTGGCCGCCGACGGCGGCGAGCACGTCGAGGTCCATCGGGCGAAGCGCCTCGCGCTTCTCGAAGTAGTTGACGTCCGGCGTGAGGCTGTAACCCTGGTGCAGGAACGCCTCGTGCCCGACCTCCCCCTCCGGCAGGAGCGCGGAGATCCTGCGCACCCCAAGGCGCAGCAGGCGGTCCTCGAGCGCCCGCAGCAGGGCCGAGCCGACCCCCCGCCCGCGCCACTCCCGGTCGATCGCGATGCGCAGCACCCAGGCCCGGCCGCCGTTGACGCGCGCCACGCAGGTCCCGACGAGGCGGCCGCCGGCGACCGCCACCACCGCCGGCTGGTCGGCGTGCAGCGCCTCGATGACCTCGGCCATCGGGAAGATCGGCGGGTCGGGCGTGTCGGACGACTCCGTCCACACGCGCACGGCCTCGTCGAGGTCCGGCCCGTCGAATGGACGGATGTGCCATCCCCTCACGGCGCAGTGCCTCCTCGGGCGGAATCTCGTGGCATTCTGCACAATCGCAGGCCGTCGGGTGAGGTTGCCGCACCCGCCGGACGCCGCCAGCGCCAGACGGCCGCCAGGAACCGTTCTCAACGAACGGCCTGGGTGGTTCGCGCGGACGAGCCGGACTCGCTGCCCTTCCGGGAGACGACGGCAACGGCGATCACCACCCGCACCGCCAGGACGAGGACGCCCACGGCCAGGTGCCACGGGGGCGAGCCTCGCGTCATCCGCCTGCCGACCGTGCTGCCCCCGGCGACGTGCCATGCCGCTGCCGCACGTCCCACTCGAGCCAGACTGCCGCACGTGCGAGTGGTCGACGGATCGCCGCCGCCCCGGTCCCGTGAATTCGACGGGTCTAGTCGTCTGCTCCGCCGACGGGGCGGCGCGCCCGCTGGGGGTCGCTCTGGGGGGCCTGGGCCTCGCCCCGGCGCCGGCGCTCGCCCGGCGACGGGGCGGTGGCCCGCCGCGGCCGGTCGACGAGGAGCGCGGCGCCGATCAGCGCCGCCAGCCGCTCCTCCGCCTGGGAGCGGTTCTGCCGCTGGCTCCGCTCGTTCGAGGCGGTGACGCGCAGGGCGTCGTCGGCCCCGATGCGTCCGCCGAGACGCTCGCGCAGTCGCGCCTTCTCGGCCTCGTCGTAGGGGAGGTCGTCGATCCGCACCCGCAGCTCGACCTTGGTCGAGGAGGTGTTGACGTGCTGGCCGCCCGGCCCCCCGGACCGCGCCGCGCGGAACTCGACCGCGTCGCGCGGCAGGCGCTGCCCTCCCGGCAGCGGGATGTCCGCACCGCTCATCGGGCCAGTATGCCCTCGATCCGCCGGGACGGTTGCGGGCGCCGCGGCGCGCCGTTAGGTTGCCCGCGACTGAGCGGCGGTGCGAGGAAGCCGGTGGGAGGCCGGCGCGGTCGCGCCACTGTATCCGGGGAGCGAACCTCACACGGCCACGGCCCCTCGGGGGCGGGAAGGCGGGGCGAGCGACGATCCGGGAGCCAGGACACTCTGCCGCCGCGCCCACACGCCGACCGGGACGCGTCATCCCGAGGAGGACCACCGAATGAACGACGCAGTCGCCGTCCAGCCGATCCCGCTCCGTCGGGTCGCGCCCTGGCTCGCGCTGGTCCCGCTGTTCCTCATGGTGCTGTACCTGCTGGGCCTCGATCAGGGCGCGATCTCGCACGCCGGGAGCTACCTGCACGAGCTGATGCACGACGGGCGGCACCTGCTCGCCCTCCCCTGCCACTAGGGCGCCGGTCCCATGGCGGCGCGACGCCGCACCGGGGTCGGGGCACTGCTCCTGCGAGGGCTCGTCGCCGGGCTCCTCGCCGGGCTGCTCGCGGGCGGGTTCGCCTACGTGGCGGGGGAGCCCAGCGTGCAGCAGGCGATCCAGGTGGAGGAGGCGCAGCACCGGGCCGTGGACGCGATCGTCCCGCCACACCAGGACGCGCAGCCGCTGGTGAGCCGCAAGGTCCAGCGCGCCGGCCTGATCCTGGCGACCTCCCTGGCCGGCCTGGCCCTGGGCGGCCTGTTCGCGCTGACCTTCGCGGCCATCCGGGGCCGGCTGGGGCGCGGGCTCGGGGACTGGGGGATCTCGACCCGCATGGCGGCGGTCCTCTTCGCCACCGTCGGCCTGGTGCCGTTCCTCAAGTATCCGGCGAACCCGCCCGGCATCGGCGATCCGGCCACCATCGATTCGCGCACCGGCTCCTACCTCGCGATGGTGGCGATCTCGCTGCTGGCGCTGGTGGTCGGCTGGCGCGTGGCCCGCGCCCTTGGGGAGCGGGTCGGGGCGCCGCTGCGCCAGCTCGCCGGCATCGGGTCCTACGGCGCCACGGTCGCCATCGGCTGGCTCCTGCTGCCCGAGCGGGAGCGAGTGCCGGACCTCTATCCGGCGACGCTCCTCTGGGAGTTCCGCGTCGCCTCGCTCGGCACCCAGGCGGTCCTCTGGGGCGCGCTCGGAGCCGGCTTCGGGCTGCTCGTGCTGCGATCGCAGGCGCGCGCCGCGTCGGTCTCGCAGCCCGCGTGAGCGCCGCCCTGCTGGCCGGCTACGCGGCCGACCTCCTGGTCGGCGACCCCGCGCGCCTGCACCCGGTCGCCGGCTTCGGACGGCTGGCGAGCGCGCTCGAGCGCCGGCTCTGGCGTCCGCGCCGGACGGCCGGCGTTGCGCACGCCACGCTCCTGGTGGCGGCGAGCGGCGGCGCCGTCGCGCTGGCCCGGCGCCTCGCGCGGGGCCGCCCGCGGGCGCGCGGCCTGCTGGACGCCGGGGCGGTCTGGGCCTGCCTGGGCGGTCGCTCGCTCGCCCGCGAGGCGCGAGCGCTGGCGTCCCTGGTGGAGGCGGACGACCTGACGGCCGCGCGCTCCCGCGCACGCTCCCTCGTCGGGCGCGACACGGCGGGCCTCGACGGACCGGAGCTCTGCCGTGCGGCCGTCGAGTCGGTGGCCGAGAACACCGCGGACGCGGTCGTCGGCCCGCTCCTCTGGTGCGCCATCGCGGGCCCCGCCGGCGCCGCCGCCTATCGCGCCGCGAACACGCTGGACGCCATGGTCGGCCACCGCACCCGCCGCTACGAGCGCTTCGGCTGGGCGGCGGCGCGGCTCGACGACGTCCTCACCTGGCCGGCGGCCCGGGCCGGCGCGCTGCTGACGGTGGCGCTCGCGCCCAGGGTCGGCGGCCGGCCGGCCGCGGCCTGGGCGGCGCTTCGACGGGACGGCTCCCGCCACCCGAGCCCGAACGCCGGCCGCCTCGAGGCCGCCTTCGCCGGCGCCCTCGGAGTGACGCTCGGCGGGCGCAACCGCTACGCCGGGCGGATCGAGGAGCGACCGCGCATCGGCGGCGGCCGCGCTCCCGGGCCGGAGGACGTCCGCCGGGCGGCGCGGCTCTCGCTGGCGGTCGGGATGGGCGCCGCCTGCTGCGCGGCCGCGCTGATGTCGCTGCGCCCCGGGGGCGCGCGATGAACGGGCTGATCGTCGCCGGCACCGGCTCCGAGGTCGGCAAGAGCGTGATCGTCGCCGGCATCTGCCGCTGGCTCACCCGGCGCGGGGTGCGGGTGGCGCCCTTCAAGGCCCAGAACATGGCCCTGAACTCGGTGGTCACCGCGGAGGGCGCGGAGATCGGCCGCGCCCAGGCGGCGCAGGCGCAGGCGGCCCGGGTCGAGCCCGAGGCGGCCATGAACCCGATCCTGATCAAGCCCTCCGGCGAGCGCCGCAGCCAGGTGATGCTGCTGGGGCGGCCCTTCGCCGACGTCGACGCCAAGGGCTACCACGCCCTCAAGGAGCAGTTGCGCGGGCCCGCGCTGGAGGCCCTGGCCTCGCTGCGCGACCGCTTCGACGTCGTCATCTGCGAGGGCGCCGGCGGCGCCGCCGAGATCAACCTCCGCCACGCCGACCTCGCGAACCTCGGGCTGGCGCGGGCGGCCGACCTCCCGGTGATCGTCGTCGGCGACATCGACCGGGGCGGCGTCTTCGCCGCGCTCTACGGCACGCTGGGCCTGCTGGAGCCCGCCGACCAGGCCCACGTCGGCGGCTTCCTCATCAACCGCTTCCGGGGCGACCCCGACATCCTGAAGCCGGGCCTCGTGTCCCTCACGCGTCTCACCGGCAGGCCGGTGCTCGGCGTGCTGCCGTGGCAGCGCGGGCTCTGGCTCGACGTGGAGGACTCGCTGGCGCTCGAGGCGCCGCGCGACGGCGGCGAGCCGCCGCTCGGGCCGGACGGCCTCGAGGTGGCGGTCGTGCGGCTGCGCTGGATGAGCAACTTCACCGACGTGGACGCGCTGGCCGCCGAGCCCGGCGTCACCGTCCGCTTCACCAGCTCCCCGGTCGACGTCGAGCGGGCGGACCTCGTGGTGGTGCCGGGCACCAAGGCCACGGTGGACGACCTGGCCTGGCTCCGCGCGCGCGGAATCGACGTCGCGCTGCGCGAGCGAGCCCGGAACGGGGACCCGGTGCTCGGCATCTGCGGCGGCTACCAGATGCTCGGCGAGCGCATCACCGACAACGTCGAGAGCGGCGCCGGCGAGGTGATCGGCCTCGGCCTGCTGCCGGTCGAGACCCGCTTCGAGCGCGCCAAGGTGCTGCGCTGGTCGACCGGCGTCTCCCCCCACTTCTGGGCCACGCCGGCCCGCGGCTTCGAGATCCGCCACGGACGGGTCAGCCGGCTGGGCGGGCAGGAGCTGATCGCCACCCTCGACGGCGCCGACGGCTGCATCCAGGGCTCGGTGGCCGGGACCTCCTGGCACGGCGTGATGGAGGGCGACGAGTTCCGGCGCGCCTTCCTCTTCTGGGTGGCCGAGGAGCGGGGCCGGCGCTTCGTCCCGGGGAGCCGCTCCTTCGCGGCAGTGCGCGAGGCCCGCCTGGACGCGCTCGGCGACCTGATCGAGCGGCACGTCGACGCGGAGGCGCTGCTCGGCCTGATCTCGAAGGGCGCCCCGGCCGGGCTTCCCGTCTGCCCGCCCGGCGGCGTCCCGTGATCGTCCTCCTCACCACCGCCGACACCGAGATCCTGGCCGCTGCGCGCGCCCGCGCGCTGCTCCCGCCCGGATTCCCGGGGCTGCGCTGCGCCAACCCGGCCGCCTCCGAGGACCCCGCGGCGCTGCTCGACGGTCTCCTGCCGGGTGCCCGCCTCGTGCTGGTCCGCCTGCTGGGCGGCCGCCGCGCCTGGCCCGACGGGATGGCGGAGCTGGAGCGCCGCTGCCGGAAACCGGGAGGCCCGGTCCTCCTGGCGCTGGGCGGCGAGATGGAGCCGGCGGCCGACCTCACCGCGTCCTCCACCGTCCCCGCCGGCGTCGTCGCCGAGGCGTTCGAGTACCTGCGCCACGGCGGCGTGGAGAACGTCGCGAACCTGCTGCGCTTCCTCGCCGACACGCTCCTGATGGAGGGCTTCGGCTTCGCGCCGCCGGCGCCGCTGCCCGACCACGGCCTGTGGCTGGACGGCCGCGACGCGTCGCCGGAGGAGGCGCTCGCCGCCTGCGACCCCGGCCGGCCGACCGTCGGCGTGGTCTTCTACCGTGCCCACCGCATCTCGGGGAACACCGCCTTCGTCGACGCGCTGGCGGACGCGATCGCGGCGGCGGGCGCCAACCCGCTCTGCCTCTGGTGCTACTCGCTCCGGCCGGACGCCGACGGCCGGGTGCCGGCGCTGGACCTGGTGCGGGGGCGCATCGACGCGCTCGTGACCACGGTGCTGGCCTCCGGCGGCGCCAACGCCGGCGACGCCCTCGTCAGCGACGGCAGCCGCCCGGCCGACTGGATGGACTGGCGCGCAGAGGCGCTGGCGTCGCTCGACGTGCCCATCCTCCAGGGAATCTGCGCCACCGTGCCGCGGGAGCGCTGGGAGCGGTCGGGCGCCGGCCTCTCGCCCCTCGACGCCGCCATGCAGGTGGCGATCCCCGAGCTGGACGGGCGGATCGTGGGCGTGCCCTTCTCCTTCAAGGAGACGGTGCAGTCTGGGGGGGAGTCGGGGGTCGGCGCGCCGCTGGTCGCCTACGTGGCCGATGCCGAGCGGACCGCCCGCCTGGCCGGGCTCGCAGCCCGGCTCGCCCGGCTGCGCCGGGTGCCGCCGGCCGAGTCGCGGGTGGCCCTGATGCTCTCCAGCTACCCGACCCGCCACGCCCGGGTGGGGAACGCGGTGGGGCTCGACACGCCGGCCAGCGCGGTGCGGCTGCTGGCGGCCATGCGCGGGGCCGGCTACCGGGTGGAGGGCGACCCCCGTGAGGGCGACGCCCTGATCCACGCCCTCATCGCCGCCGGCGGCCACGACCAGGAGTTCCTCACCGACGGCCAGCTCGCCGCGGCGGAGGGGCGCCTGCCCGCCGCCGACTACGCGGAGTGGTTCGCGACCCTCCCCGCCGCGCTGCGCGAGGGGGTGGAGCGCCACTGGGGGCCGCCGCCGGGCGACCTCTACGTCGACGACGGCGAGATCGTGGTGGCCGGCCTGCGCCTGGGGAACGTGTTCCTCGGCATCCAGCCCCCGCGCGGCTTCGGCGAGAACCCGATCGCGATCTACCACTCCCCGGATCTGCCGCCCACCCACCACTACCTCGCCGCCTACCGCTGGATCGACGCCGTCTTCGGCGCCGACGCGCTGGTGCACCTGGGCAAGCACGGCACGCTCGAGTGGCTCCCCGGCAAGGGGCTCGGCCTCTCGGCCGCCTGCGCCCCGGACGCCGTGCTGGGGACGATGCCCCTCCTCTACCCGTTCGTGGTCAACGACCCGGGCGAGGGCGAGCAGGCCAAGCGGCGCGCCCACGCGGTGATCGTCGACCACCTGACGCCGCCGATGATGCGCGCCGAGAGCTACGACCAGATGGCCCGCCTGGAGCAGTTGCTCGACGAGCACTACCAGCTCGAGTCGCTCGACCCCTCCAAGCTGCCGGCCCTTCGCGGCCGGATCTGGGAGCTGCTGCGCGAGGCGGAGCTGCACCGCGACCTCGAGGTGCAGGAGCCTCCGGAGGACTTCGGGGCCTTCCTCGGCCACCTCGACGGCTACCTCTGCGAGATCAAGGACCTGCAGGTGCGCGACGGTCTGCACGTGCTGGGCGAGGCGCCGCGGGGCGAGTCCCGTCGGGGGCTGCTGGCGGCGATCCTGCGCCTGGGCGCGGGCGAGGTGCCGGGGCTGCGCCGGGCCGTCGGCGCCGCCTTCGGGCTCGACGAGCCGGCGCTCGTGGATGCGCCCGGTGCCCGTGTCGCCGCGCCGGCGGCGCTGCTGGAGCGCTTTCCGGGCCCGGGGGTGACGGCCTCGGACCTCATCGAGCGGCTGGAGAGCGGCCAGCGGGCGCTGCTGGCCGGCCTCGAGGAGCGCGACTTCGACCCCGCGGCGGCGGGGGCGGTCTGCGCCGGGGCACTCGGGCGCGTGGACGCCGGCGTGGTCCGGAGCCTGCGCTTCTGCTGCGAGGAGGTGGTGCCCCGCCTGGAGGGCACCGGCGCCGAGATCGCCAACCTGCTGCACGGGCTGCGCGGCGGCCACGTGCCCGCGGGGCCCTCCGGGTCCCCCACCCGGGGGCTGGTGAACGTGCTGCCGACCGGGCGCAACTTCTACTCCGTGGACCCGCGCGCGCTGCCCTCCGAGCTGGCCTGGGAGGTCGGCCAGCGGCTCGCCGACGACCTGGTGCGCCGCCACCGGGAGGAGACCGGCGCGCCGCCGCGGGCGGTGGGCATCGTCGTCTGGGGCACGTCGGCGATGCGCACCCACGGCGACGACGTGGCCGAGGTGTTGGCGCTCCTGGGCGTGCGCCCGCGCTGGGACGCCCGCTCGCGGCGGGTCACCGGCATTCAGGTGATCCCGCTGGAGGAGCTCGGACGCCCGCGCGTGGACGTGACCGTGCGCATCTCGGGCTTCTTCCGCGACGCCTTCCCCAACCTGGTGGCGCTGATGGACGAGGCGGCGCGGACGGTCGCCGCCCTCGACGAGCCGGAGGAGCTCAACCTCGTCGCCGCGCACGCCCGCGCGGACCGCGACCGCCTGACCGGCGAGCTGGGCGCGGCCGGCGCCTGGCGGCGCGCCACGACCCGCGTCTTCGGCTCGAAGCCCGGCGCCTACGGCGCGGGCCTGCTGCCGCTCATCGACGCCCGCAGCTGGCGCACCGACGAGGACCTGGCCGAGGTCTACGCGGTCTGGGGCGGCTACGCCTACGGCGAGGGGCTCGACGGCGCCCCCGCCCGCGCGGCCATGGAGGACAACCTGCGCCGGGTTGCGGTGGCGGTCAAGAACGTGGACACGCGGGAGCACGACCTCTTCGACTCGGACGACTTCTTCCAGTACCACGGCGGCATGGTGGCCGCGGTGCGCGCGCTCACCGGCGCCAGCCCGCGCGCCTATGTCGGCGACTCGGCCGACCCGGCCCGCCCGCGCACCCGAAGCCTCGCCGAGGAGACGCGGCGGGTGGTGCGGGCCCGGGTCCTGAACCCGCGCTGGATCGCCTCGATGCGGCGCCATGGCTACAAGGGGGCCTTCGAGCTCTCCGCCACGGTCGACTACCTCTTCGGCTACGACGCCACCGCCGGCGTGGTCGAGGACTGGATGTACCAGCAGCTGGCCGAGCGCTACGCGCTCGACGAGGAGACCTCGAGCTTCATGCGCCGCTCGAACCCCTGGGCGCTGCGCGCGATCGCCGAGCGGCTGATGGAGGCCGCCGAGCGGGGCCTCTGGGCCGAGCCGGACGCGGAGACGCTCGACCGCCTGCGCTCCGCCTACCTGGAGCTGGAGGGCGACCTGGAGGAGGTCCGCTGAGCGCCGGCCTGCCCTTCAGCGCCATCGTGGGCCAGGAGGAGCTGCGGCTGGCCCTGCTCGCCACCGCCGTCAGCCCGCAGATCGGCGGCGTGCTGGTACGCGGGGAGCGCGGCACCGCCAAGAGCACCGCGGTGCGGGCGCTGGCCCGGCTGCTGCCGCCGCTCGCGGCGGTCGCCGGCTGCCCCTTCGCCTGCGATCCCGCGGCTGCCGACCCCTCCTGCCCGGCCGGACCGCACCCGCCCGACGCGCCCGCCGAGCGACGGCCGGCGCGGCTGGTGGAGCTGCCGGTGGGGGCGAGCGTCGACCGCGTGGCCGGCTCGCTCGACCTCGAGCGGGCGCTGGTGGACGGCGTGCGCGCGTTCGAGCCGGGGCTGCTGGCGGCCGCCAACCGGGGGCTGCTCTACGTCGACGAGGTCAACCTCCTGCCCGACCACCTGGTGGACCTGCTGCTCGACGCGGCGGCGCTGGGCGTCAACCACGTCGAGCGGGAGGGGGTGAGCGTCCGCCACGCCGCCCGGTTCATGCTGGTGGGGACGATGAACCCGGAGGAGGGCGACCTGCGGCCGCAGCTGCTCGACCGCTTCGGGCTCGGCGTGGACGTGCGCACGAGCCGCGATCCGGCCGAGCGTGGGGAGGTCGTGCGCCGGCAGCTCGCCTTCGAGGCCGACCCCGCCGGGTTCACCGGCGGCTACGCGGCCGACGAGGCGGCGCTGGCGGAGCAGGTGCGCGCGGCGCGCGCGCTGCTGCCGTCGGTGCGCCTGCCCGACCGGGCGCTGGCCCGGATCACCGGGGCCTGCGCCCGCCTCGCGGTGGAGGGCCTTCGCGCCGACATCGTCGCCGCGAGGACCGCCCGGGCGCTCGCGGCGCTGGAGGGGCGCGACGAGGCCGCCGACGAGGACGTCCGCCGCGCCCTGATGCTCGCGCTCGCTCACCGGCGCCGGCGGGGGCCGCTGGAGCAGCCGGGACTCGAGCCCGAGGAGCTGGACCGGGCGCTTCAGGGGGAGGGCGACGAGGACGAGCCGCCGCCGCGTCCGCCGCGCGGAGGACCGAACGGCCGCCCGTCCGAGCCCGCGCGCGCCGACCGTGCGACGTCGCCCGCGCCGGCCGTCGCCGGGGAGCGCACGGACCGTCCCGAGGGCGAGTTCCGCGCGCCGCGGCTGCGCCTGCCCGACGCGGGCGCCGGCGCTCCGGGCCGGCGGAGCCCCGCCCGCGGCGAGCTCGGCCGCCCCGCCGCCGAGCGGCAGCGCCCGCCCGGGGAGCTCGCCCCGGCCGCCACGCTGCGAGCCGCGGCGCCCGCCCAGGCGACGCGCGGCCGGCACGGGCCCGGCCTCGTCCTGCGCCGCGGCGACCTGCGCTGGCGGCTGCGCGAGGGCCGCGAGGGGAACCTGGTGGTGCTGGTGGTGGACGCGAGCGGCTCGATGGGCGCGCGCCGGCGCATGCGGGCGGTGAAGGGGGCGCTGATGGCGCTGCTCGTTGACGCCTACCAGCGGCGCGACCGGATCGCGGTGGTCGGCTTCCGCGACGACCGCGCCGAGGTCCTGGTGGCGCCGAGCGCCCGTGTGGAGCACGCCGCCGAGCGTCTGGGGGCGCTGCCGACCGGCGGCCGCACGCCGCTCGCGGCCGGGCTCGCCCGCGCCCACGCGCTGGTCCGGGCCGAGCGGCTGCGCGACCCGCGCCGGCGGGCGCTGGTGGTGCTGGTGACCGACGGGCGCGCGAACGCTGGTCCGGACGCCCTCGGCGCGGCGCGCGCGGCCGCGGTCGCGCTGGCCCGCGATCGGGTCGCCCTGGCGGTCATCGACACCGAGGACGGGCCCGCCCGCCTGGGCCTCGCGGCCGCGCTGGCGGACGCCGCCGGCGCGGGGCTCCTGCGACTCGACGAGCTGGCGGCATGAGCGAGGACGCCGCAGCCCGGCGCGCGGCCGGCCGCAAGCCGCGCGACCACCCGCTCCTCATCGTCATCACCGGCGAGGGGAAGGGGAAGTCGACCTCCGCCTTCGGGATGATGCTGCGGGCCTGGGCGCGCGGCTACCGGATCGGCGTCTACCAGTTCGTCAAGTCCGGGAAGTGGAAGGTGGGGGAGCACGCGGCGGCGGCCGCGCTCGGCGGCATCACCTGGGAGAAGATGGGCGACGGCTGGACCTGGACCTCCCGCGACCTCGACCAGAGCGCCGACCTCGCACGGGAGGGCTGGCAGGAGGTGCGCCGGCGGATCGGCGACGAGAGCTACGAGTTCCTGCTGCTGGACGAGTTCACCTATCCGATGAGCTTCGGATGGGTGGACACGGACGAGGTGGTCGAGGCGCTGACCGGGCGGCCCGGCTTCCAGCACGTCGTGGTGACCGGCCGGGACGCACCGCCGGCGCTGGTGGCGGCGGCCGACCTCGTGAGCGAGGTCGGGAAGGTCAAGCACCCCTTCGAGGCCGGCATCCGCGGGCAGCAGGGGATCGAGTGGTGATCCCGCGCATCGTCGTGGCCGGCACCCACTCCGGGGTCGGCAAGACCACCGTCGCGACCGGCCTGATGGCCGCGTTCGCCGGCCGCGGCCTGGAGGTGGCCGGCTTCAAGGTCGGCCCCGACTTCATCGACCCCTCCTACCACGCGCTCGCCACCGGCCGGCCCGGCCGCAACCTCGACGCCTTCCTCTCCGGGCCGGAGCTCATCGCGCCGCTGCTGCTGCACGGCGCCGAGGGCGCGGACGTCGCGGTGATCGAGGGCGTGATGGGCCTCTTCGACGGCAAGGCGGGCGGCGGCGAGCTGGCCTCCACCGCCCAGGTCGCCAGGCTGCTGGAGGCGCCCGTGGTGCTGGTCGTGGACGCCTCGGCGATGGCCCGCTCGGCGGCCGCGGTGGTGCACGGGTTCGCGACCTTCGACCCGGGGCTGCGGCTGGCGGGGGTGATCCTGAACCGGGTGGGCTCGGACGGCCACGAGGTCATGCTGCGCGAGGCGCTCGCTCCGCTCGAGATCCCGGTGCTGGGAGCGATCCGGCGCAGCGCCGACCTGCGCGCGCCCGAGCGCCACCTGGGCCTGGTGCCCGCCGTCGAGCGCGCCGCGCAGGGCCGCGAGCAGGTCGCTGCGCTCGGTGCGGCGATGGGCGCCGCGCTCGACCTCGACCTGCTGCTGGCGCTGGCGCGGTCGGCGCGGCCGCTGGACGACCTGCCCTGGGAGCCGCCGGCGTGGGAGTGGCCGCCGGTGCGGGTCGCGATCGCCTCCGGCCCCGCCTTCAGCTTCCGCTACCGCGAGAACCTGGAGTCGCTGGAGGCGGCGGGGGCCGAGCTGTGCGAGTTCGACCCGCTGCGCGACGAGGCGCTGCCGGAGGGCGCCGAGGCGCTCTACCTGGGCGGCGGCTTCCCGGAGGTCTACGCCGCCGAGCTGGCCGAGAACCGGCCGCTGCGGCAGGAGGTGGCGGCCCTCGCCGCCGCCGGGCTGCCGGTGGCGGCCGAGTGCGGCGGTCTCCTCTACCTGGCGCGGGAGCTCGACGGGCGCGAGATGTGCGGCGTGCTGCCGGCGTCGGCGCGCATGACCGACCGGCTGACGCTCGGTTACCGCGAGGCCGTGGCCGCCGCCGACTCGCCGCTCTGCTCCCGAGGCCAGCGCGTGCGCGGGCACGAGTTCCACTACTCGGCGGTGGTCGACGTCGAGCCCGCGTCCCCGGCCTGGCGCCTGCAGGCGGGCGGCGGCGAGCGCGAGGAGGGCTTCGTGGTCGGCCGCGTGCACGCGAGCTATCTGCACACCCACTGGGCCGGCGCCGCTGCGCTGCCGGCGCGCCTCGTGCGCTCGGCGGCGGCGGCCGCGCGACGGTGAGCGGCCTGCTCGTCGGCGTCGGCGTGGGCCCGGGCGACCCGGAGCTCCTCACGC
>JAWVEW010000503.1:0-6633 GCA_033856495.1 Miltoncostaeaceae bacterium
GGGCACACGATCCGGCGCACCTCGCATCGCAGCAGGCAGCGGGTCCGGAGCGCGTCCAGGTGGCGCCAGGCCCTCATCGAGCGGTCATAGGTCGCCCGGGTCTGGAAGCTGCAGTGCGGGCAGCGCATCCGCCGGCGCTCTGGCCGCGCCAGCTCCACCAGCACCTGCTCCTGGGCGCCGTCGATGAGCGTCACCCGAACGACCCGCTCGCGGCGACGCAGCCCTCTCCCCCAAGCGGACGGGGCCGCGATCGCCCTCGTGCTGCACGGCGGGCTCGAGCTGGGCGGCACGCCTCAGCCTGTCGGCTCGGTTGAGGCGGCGAGGGGCAGCAAACAGCAGCGGCCCCCGGGGCCCGCGCGCCGGCGTCGTACGGCGGTCGCCCCGTCGGGGGATGGGCCGCACCGGCGCCGGTGTTACCGTCGCCGGTATGCGCAAGGCGAGCGTGGTCGATCGCAGGGGGCGCGTCGCTCGGCGGTCGCTCGTCGCCCTCGTGGTCATGGTGCTCGTTACGGTGGGCGCAGGCAGAGCTGCAGCGCTGCCCATGGACCCGTGGGCGGGGTCCTGGCTCGTGCCCAAGGCCGAGCTGCCCTGCAACGACCGCGCGCCGCTCGGCATCACGGGCGACCAGGTGTTCAGCGCGGTCCAGACCGGCACGCGGGTCACCTTCACATACACGTACCCCGGCGGGCAGAGCGGCACGATCGGCGGCAACGTGTCGCCGGACGGCCTGACCTTCACGGCCGGGGCGGCCCCCGACGGCTGGACCGAGACGAATCCGGCCTACTGCTTCGGAACCGGCCACGGGATGGTCCAGTTCCAGATGGCGCCCGACGCCAGGTCCTTCACGACCGTCGCTGGCCCCGCCAGCCTGACCGACTTCGGGAATGTGATCAGCATCTCGGGGACCTCCTACACCGCGCCGCGGTTCACCCCGCCGGCGCTGACCTGTCCAGGGGGCGTCTGGAGCGGCCGCTGGGGCGACCCGGCCAACCCGATCACCCTCGCCCAGAGCGGACAGACCGTCACCGGGACGTATTCTCGCGATGCCGCGGGCCGCCCCGGCGGCACGCTCACGGGCACGGTCGATCCCACGGGCCAGACGCTGACGGGCACCTACCAGCAGCCGTCGCTCGCCGGGACGCTCAAGTACACGCTCGACGCGTCCGGGCGCTCGTTGACCGGCGCGAACACCGGCTCCGACGGCACCGTCACATCCGTGAGCGCGAGCTTCATCGCATGCGTCCCGGCGCCCGCGCCGGCTCCGGCGCCGGCCCCCAACCTCCAGACCGTGATCCCCGCGCCGCAGACGCTGGTAAACGGGCCGACGAGCATCGTGGCGCCGGGCCGCGTCTCGCTGCGCTCGCTCCGGCGCTCGAAGTGCGTGCTGGTGAGGGTCGCGAGCCGCCAGCCGGCCCGGGTTCTCGTCTCGATCTTCAGCGGCCGCCTCAGCATCCGGCTCTTCGGTCAGCAGGTCGTGGTGTTCTTCGCCGCCGGCCACCGGCAGACGTGCATCGCGGTGCCCTTCCGCGCCCACACCTTCAACGTGCGGACGCCGCTCAGGGTCGCGCTCGGCTACACGGCCGGCGCCGCGCGCCAGCGCACCGGTCGCAAGCCGCCGCCGGTGATCCGGCAGATCAGGCTGGTGCCTTGAGGGCCTCGGCCCGAGCGGAGCGGCGTACCTGACGTCCCGAATGCTGTGTGCCCACCCGCCTACCGCCGCGGCCGCCGCCCGAACACCCGCAGGGCCGCGGGCTCTACCTGCTCGAGCGCGTGGCCGATCGCTGGAGCAGCGCGTCCCCGAGCGCCGGGCCACTGCGTGTGGTTCGAGTTTGACCGCGATTGAAGGCGGCCAGGCCGGGTCCAGCGCGCTCCGGGTCGCCGCCGGCCGCCGAGCTCAAGCTGGTCGCCTGAACTCGTCGCGCGCCTTGGCGGAGCGCCGCGGCGAGCGCCTCCTGCTCCTCGCGGATGCCGTCGCGCTCGGCCCGCTGCGCTAATCCGAGGCACGTCAGCGCGTCGGCTGGCCGAGGCCGAGCGCGCGGACGATCCGCCGCCGGCTCGCCCGGACGGCGGCCGCCCGCTCGGAGGGAAGCTCACCCGGTCCCAGGGACCGGCGTGGCCGCAGGACCGGCGCCCTCGGGCCGGCGCCGCATGGATGCCAACGTCACGGGCACCTTCAACTGCCTGACGGCGGCGGCTGGCCGAATGCTCCCGGTCGGCAAGGGATCCATCATCGTCATCGCCTCGATCGCGGGAATGTCCGGGCACCGTGGGTTCTTCCCGGCCTATACGGCCGCGAAGGCCGCCTTGATCCAAGTGGCCCGGAACATGGGGTCGGCGTGGGCGAGTCGCGGCGTGCGCGTCAACGCGATCGCTCCCGGGTGGTTTCCGACCGAGATGACCGAGGGCCTGCTCGGGATCCCCGCGTTTGCCGATATGTGCGACCGGATGACGCCGGCGGGTCGGCTCGGACGGCCGGAGGAACTGGTTGGGCCCTTGCTCCTGCTCGCGTCCGATGCGGGGAGCTATGTGACGGGCTCGGTCGTCGCAGTCGACGGCGGCTGGACCTCGACCACTGGCTCGAGCCCCGCCAGCGACGAGGCCGCGTTTCAAGCGCCGGCCCCGGGCCTCGAACGCAGCACCCCCACCGTCCGGTTGGCGCAAGCTGAGCAACCCCGGTTCCTCGAGCTGCCCCGTGGCGGCCCGGATCGCGTCGACAATGCGAACTGCGGTTCCCGGCCGCGCCTCGTCGAACAGGTCCTGGTAGTGGTCGAGGGTCGTCGTCACACTGGCGTGCTCGTGCGGGCGATCATCGTGCCGCGACGGCGATCCGCGAGCTTGTGAAGCTTCTCCCGCTACCCGGGCGGACGTCGAGGCGCGACCGCCCTACGGCCCCTGGAAGTGAACCTCGAAGACCGACTCTGGTTCCGGGGTCGGCCCACGGCCTCCGCTCGTCCGCTCGAACAACGGTGTCAGGTCTTCGCGGATGAAGCGCTCGAGGCCCTCCCGCGACTCCCACACCTCGATGATCCGGAAGCCGCCGTCCGCCTCTCCGGCGGCATGGAACCGCAGCCCCTTGTCGACGCTCGGCTGAAACAGCTGCTCCTTGATCGCGTCGTACGTCTGTCGGTCGACGTCCGGGTGCCAGATCACACCGACTGCCATTTCGCCCTCCTTCGATCGGGGGAGCACACTACCTCCCCGCTACCCGGTGCGCGCCAGCAGCGCGTCGGCTGTCGCGCGGGCCGGCACGCCGGTCGCCTCGAGGCCGGCGGTCACCTGGAACGCCCGCACGGCGGCGGCCGTCGCGCGGTCGAAGCGGCCGCTGGCGGCCCCCGGCGCGAGGTGGCCCAGCGCGACCAGCAGCAGCTGCACGGTCCGGGCGGGCAGGGCCGGCAGCTCGGCGGCGAGCAGCTCCCGGTACCCGGCCGCCGGCGCAGGGCGGCACGGAACGCGGGCGCTTCGAACCGCCGAGGCGAGTACGGGGCTGGGGGCGGTGGCAGCGTGCATGGTGGGCTCCGACGGTAGGTGTGGCATCGTCGATCCGGATCGTCGCGCCGCCGCGGCCCGGGCGCCATCGGGCAGCACCCTGACCACACCCTCGCGCGATCCCCATCCTTCCAGCGCCGCATAAGGGGCGCATCAGGGAGGTCACCCATGGTGCGCGGGCGGCCATAGTGTGACGGTGGTGCGACCTCCGCCCGATCAGCGGGCGCCGCACCGTAGGAGGCACGTGCAGACCATCCCCCCTCCTGCCTCGCCCGCCCCGCGTGCCGAGGCGTTCAGGCGCTCCCGCGACGACACCATGCTCCTCGGAGTGTGCGCGGGCGTGGGCCGCGCGCTGGGCGTCGCGCCGGTCTGGATCCGCCTCGGCACGCTGGCCCTGGTGGCGATCCTGCCGGCGCTCGGCGTGCTGCTCTACGCCCTGCTCGGCGTCGTCGTGCGGCGCGACGACGGGCGGCTGGCCCTCGGCGGCGACCCGCCCGACTCGCGCGAGACCGTGGTGGGCTGGGGGCTGGTCGCGCTGGCCGCCTATGGAGCGACGACGGCCGACTCGGGCATCCTCCTGCCCGCTCCCCGGCCGCTGCTCCTGCTGGCGTGCGCCGCGGCTGCGGCGGTGGTCGCCCAGACGGCGCGGCGGCAGGTCCCCGCGGGCGTCGAGGACGGCGCCCCACCCGTTTCTGCCGTCGAGCGGCCGACGGAGCTCGTGGCGGCAGGGACGCCGGCGGGCGCCACCCCTGCCGGCGCCGATGCGAGCGCGCCGGCGCCGGGCCCCTCGCTGCTCGCGATCGGCATCGGGGTCCTGGCGCTGGTCGCCATCGTCAGCGTCCTCCTCGCGCCGGTGGGGTTGCCGTCGGTGGGCGCCTCTGGCCTCATCGCCTCGGGGGCCGGCGCCCTCGGCATCCTCGCCCTCGCCGGTGTCCTCGCCGCGATCGCCTTCGCCGGAAGGCGCCATGCAGGCGGGCTGCTCGCCCTGTCGCTGCTGGTGGGCCTGCTGGCGGTCGGGATGGCCTCCGTCCACGACCAGGTGGGGTCCCAGCCCGCCCTCGACTGGCTGCTTCGACGGGTCGCCGACCTCCTTTGGGTCACCCGCTAGTCCAGGCCGTGGGCGAGCCGGGCCGGCCCATGCCGCGGCATGTGGCCCGGTCGAGCTCCGATCGGGCGCTGTTCGGCGTGTGCGGGGGAATCGGCGCCGCGCTCGGCGTCGACGCCACGCTCGTGCGGCTGGCGTTCGCAGTTGCCGCGGGCCTCGGCGGTGCGGGCGTGGCCGTCTACGCGGCGGCGGCGATCGCCCTCCCGGCGTCACCCGACCGCCGGCCGCCCGGTGGAGCCGCGCTGCAGACCGCGACCGCGACCGCGCTCCTCGTCGGGGCCGAACTGCTGATCGTCGAACGGGTGGGCCTGCTGCTGCCCTTCGGCCTGCTCTGGCCCGCGGCGGCCATCCTCGGCGGGATCGGGCTCGCCGTGCGCATCGCGGGCGGGGTCCCGGCGCCCGGCCGGCGCCTGCGCTGGGCGCGCCCGGGCCTCGTCGATGCCCTTCGCGCCGCCGGCGCGCTCGCGCTGATCGCCGGCGCCGGCGCCGCACTCGTCGCTCAGGCCGGCGGATTCACCGCCGCCGCCGCGACGGCCGTGACCGCCTCCGTGGCCGCGGCCGGCGTGGCGCTGCTCGTCGGCCCCCGCCTGGCCCGGGCCCGCGCGGAAGCCGGCAGCGAGCGCGCCGAGCGCGCCCGCGCCGAGGAACGGGTGGCCGTGGCGGCGCGCCTGCACGACTCGGTGTTGCAGACGCTCGCCCTGATACAGCGCAGCGACGACGTCGGGCGCAGCCAGCGGCTCGCCCGGCAGCAGGAGCGCGAGCTCCGCGCGTGGCTCTATGGCGGGACGGCCGCGAGCGGCGCCACGACCCTCTCCGCCGCCCTCAGCCAGGCCGCCGCCCAGGTCGAGGAGCGCTACGGTGTCGACGTGGACCTCGTCCAGCCGAGCGACGCCGAGCTCGACGAGCGCCTTGCCGAGATCGTGGCCGCAGCCGCCGAGGCCATGGCGAACAGCGGCAAGCACGCCGGCGTCGACCAGGTCTCGGTGCTGGCCCGCGTCACGAACGAGGAGGTCTCGATCTTCGTGCGCGACCGCGGCCGGGGCTTCGATCCGGACGCCGTCGCTGAGGATCGGCGGGGCCTGGCCGACTCGATCAGGGGACGGATGCAGCGCGCCGGCGGCGCGGCGCGAATCGTCTCCGCGGAGGGCGAGGGTACGGAGGTCGAGCTGACCCTGCCGCGGGCGTCGTCGTGAGTCCGCCGGCCCTTCGCGTGGTGCTGGTGGACGACCACGAGATCTTCCGCGCCGGGCTGCGCGCGGGGCTCCACCCATCGATCCGCGTCGTCGGGGAGGCCGGCGGCGTGGAGGATGCGATCCCACTGATACGCGCAGAGGACCCCGACGTGGTGCTGCTGGACGTCCACCTCCCGGACGGCGGCGGGCAGGCGGTGATCCCCGCGGTGCACGCCGAGCGTCCCGGCGTCCGGTTCCTCGCGCTCTCGGTCTCGGACCACGCAGAGGACGTCGTCGCCGTCATCCGCGCCGGCGCCCGCGGTTACGTCACCAAGTCGATCTCACCGGCCGACCTGAGCGACGCGATCCGCCGGGTCGCCGCCGGCGACGCGATCTTCTCGCCGTGGCTTGCCGGCGTGGTCCTGGACGCGTTCGCGGGACGCGAGCCGGTGCCCGCGCAGGGGTCCAACCCGGAGCTCGACCTGCTGACCGCCCGCGAGCAGGACGTCCTGCTGCTGATCGCCAGGGGCTACACGTACAAGGAGATCGCGGCCCGTCTGCACCTGTCGGTGAAGACGATCGAGAGCCACGTGTCGCGCGTGCTGCGCAAGCTGCAGCTGTCGAATCGGAACGAGCTCACCGCCTGGGCGCTCCGGCGGCGCATGATCTGAGGCGGCGCAGGCCTCAGCGGTAGCCGGTCGGGTCCGCGGGCCGGCCGGGGTCCTGGATCTCGACCAGGTAGCGCCAGCAGTCGGGCTGGGAGCCGTCGAGGTCGGTGAACCCGTACTCGCGCGCCAGCCCGCCGCCGCCAGCCGCAGCATCCGCAGGCCGCCGTCGTCGTTGACGAGCAGATCCAGGCGGCCCCGCTCG
>JAWVEW010000504.1:0-3595 GCA_033856495.1 Miltoncostaeaceae bacterium
AAATACTAGCGACGACTGGAGCGCTAGCATGGGAGCCATGGCCACGAGATCCAGGCCGAGCCACGACCCAGCTTCCGAAGCCTGCGCCGGAGGCGACGCCGCGCTGGCACGCGCCTTCGTGCTCCTCGGCAAGCGCTGGAACGGCGTGGTCCTGGGCGTGCTGCGCGATGGCCCGGCCGGCTTCCGCGAGCTCTCGCGCGCGATCGGCGGGATCTCCGACTCGGTCCTGTCCGACCGGCTCTCCGACCTGGCCAAGGCGGGGCTCATCGTCCGAACCGTCGAGGGCGGGCCGCCGCTGGGGGTGTCCTACGCCCTGACCGACCGCGGGACGGCGCTCATCCCCGCCCTCGAGCAGCTCGCGCGCTGGGCGGCCGAGCACCTCGTCGAGGACGCGACCTAGCCGAAGGGAGCCCGCCGAGGCAGCCGGTATCCTCGCCGCCGTGACGGAGGATCCCGCCCCGCCGGTCCGGCTCTGCTTCGTCTGCCTCGGCAACATCTGCCGCTCGCCGACCGCGGCGGCGGTGATGGTGCACCGGGTCGCGCAGGCGGGGCTCGCGCACCGGATCACGGTCGAGAGCGCCGGCACCGGCGACTGGCACGTGGGCGAGGCGCCGGACCGCCGGGCGGTCGCGGAGGCGCGCCGGCGCGGCATCGAGATGACCAGCCGCGGCCGCCAGTTCGTGCGCGGGGATTTCGCCCGCTTCGAGCTGGTGCTGGCGATGGACGCCAGCAACGTCGCCGCGCTGCGCTCGATCGCGCCCGACGACCGCGCCCGGGCCAAGATCCGCCTCCTGCGCAGCTTCGACCCGAAGGCCGGGGGCGACCTCGCCGTGCCGGACCCGTACTTCGGCGGGCCCGACGGATTCGCGATGGCCTTCGACCGGATCGACGCCGCCTGTCGGGGGCTCCTCGCCGCGTTGCGGGAACGGCTCGTGCCGCCGTGAGCGAGGCCGTCGCGGCCGCGGCGGCGGAGGCGCTCGGCGCGGCGGTCGTCTCGGCGGAGCCGGTGCCCGGCGGCGACATCAACCGCGCCCTGCGGCTGCGGCTGGACGACGGCCGCACCCTCTTCGTGAAGCACCGGACCGGGGCGCCCCCCGGCATGTACACCGCCGAGGCGGACGGCCTGGCCTGGTTGGCGGACTCGGGCGGCGGCCTGCGCCTGCCGGCGGTGGCCGCGGTGGGAGAACGGGAGGGGGCGCGCTTCCTCGCCCTCGAGTGGATCGAGCGCGGCCGCCCGGGTCCAGACCACGACGAGCGCCTCGGCCGCGGCCTTGCCGCCCTTCACCGCGCCGGCGCCCCCGCCTTCGGCCTCGACCGCGACAACTGGATCGGCAGCCTGCCGCAGGACAACCGGGCCGCTTCGAGCTGGCCCGCCTTCTACGGCGAGCGCCGGCTGGCGCCGCTGACCCGGAAGGCGGTCGAGCAGCGGCTTCTGACGCTCGAGGCCGGGGCTCGGGTCGAGCGCGTGATCGGGCGGCTGGAGGATCTCTGCGGGCCGCCGGAGCCGCCGGCGCGCCTGCACGGCGACCTCTGGGGCGGCAACGCCCTGGCCGACGCCGGCGGCCGCCCGGTGCTCGTGGACCCGGCCGTGTACGGCGGCCATCGCGAGGTCGACCTGGCCATGATGCGCCTCTTCGGCGGGTTCTCGGACCGCTGTCTCGACGCCTACCGCGAGTTCAGCCCGCTCGCTTCCGGCCACCAGGACCGGGTCGCCCTCTACCAGCTCTACCCGCTCCTCGTGCACGTCCTGCTGTTCGGCGGCGCCTACGCCGGCCGTCTGGAGCGCGCCCTGGGGCGCTACGTCCCCGGATGAAGCTGCTCCGAGCGGGGTTCCGGCAAGCCGTGTCGGTCAAGAACACCAGTGGTCGTCCTCCCGCGGACCGCTCTGCCTCCGATCTCGGGCCCGTGGGCGGGCGGCCATGCCGTCTCAGCAGGGTCCGTGCGCCCGCAAAGGTTTTCCGGTGAGCCCTCGACGGGTAAGTGGAGGGCGTCGTCGGGAGTCCTCGGGCGAGCGCGGGTCAGTGTGTCGAGGAGGTGTTCGCCCGTGAGCGAGGGTCCGTGGCATCGGCGCCCTCAGCGGGTGCTGCCCTCCACGACGCCGCGCAGGCCGTCCCGCACGGGCGCGCCCCCTCGGGCGCCCGTGCCGAGCCGCTGCCGCGACGACGACTGCGTGTGGATGCCGGGCGATCGCGGCCCGGACCGGCGCGGCCGCGGGCCGCCGGGTTTGCGGCTGCCCACATCCCACACGAGATCGGAGCCATGATTTGAGAAGGAAAACCGTCTTCATGCTGGCGCTCGCCGCCAAGGCGGCCAGCATTCCACTGGCGGCCGCCGGCAGCGCCGGCGCCGCCACCGGCGACCGCTTCAGCTGCCGGGCAAGCGCCGCGCGCGTGATCCTCCTGGGGAGCCCGGCGCTCGAGCCGATCCTGGCCAACGACCCCAACGACCCCTGCGTGTCGGAGACCCGCTCGGGCACCCCGCCCGCCTCCGGCGGCGCGGTCGCCGTGGGCGCCGCCCAGGCCCAGACCGTGGGCAGCCCGCTCACCGGCGCCGCCTCCGCCCGGGTGGCCGACGTCGGCGTGAACCTGGGCGCGACGCTCCTGCCGCTGACGATCGCGGTCGAGGGCGTCAACGCCCAGTCGAGCTACTTCTGCCAGGGCACCACGCTCGCCTACTCGGGCGCCTCGCAGGTGGCCGGGATCTCGATCAACGGCCTCAAGATCAACATCCCCGACCCGAGCGCGCCGCTGGACATCGACCTCGGCGACATCCTGGTGGTGCACCTCAACCAGACCGTCGTCACCAAGAACGGCGACCTGACCGAGGTCACCAAGCGCGCCGTCTTCATCGAGTCCAAGCTGCTGGCGACCCAGATCGCCCTCGGCGAGGCGCGCGCCGGCGTCGCCGGCAACCCCTGCGCGGCGGCCGCCGTCACGCCGCCCGTGCCCGGCCCCGGCACGGTCACCACGATCCGGGTGCCGGTGCCCTCGGGCTCGATCGCCGGCATCTCGCCCGGCATCGTCCCCGGCGCCTGCGCCACCAAGCCCTTCACGGTCACCGTGCGCGGCCGCGGCATCGCCCGCACCGTCTTCAGCGTCGACGGCAAGACCGTCGCCGCGGTGGGCAAGAACAACAGCCCGAGCTTCGTGCTCGACCCGGCCAAGGTCGGGATCGGCCTGCACAAGGTGCGCGCCGTGACCACGTTCCTCGACACCAAGGTCCGGCCCAAGACGCTCAACTTCGTCTTCGGCCGCTGCGGCGCGGTCATCCCCTCGACCGCCCAGTTCGGCAAGTGCGCGAACATCCGCATCACCAACACCCGCCCCGGCAAGGTGTTCGTGGCGCTGCGCAGCGGTCCCAAGAGCGTGCGCCTCTTCGGCGGCCACCTCTTCAACTTCACGGCCCCCGGCACGCGCGTGGTCTGCATCAAGATCCCGCTGCGGGCCAAGAACGCCACCCTCGGCACCACCCGCAACTTCACGGTGGCGGTCAAGATCGGCGGCAGGAACTTCATCCGCACCATCCGGGTCAGCTAGCACCGGAGCGGACGGCCCCTGCTCCCGCCGCCCCGGTTCGGGGCGGCGGGGGGGCCGGC
>JAWVEW010000505.1:0-4152 GCA_033856495.1 Miltoncostaeaceae bacterium
CGGCACCCCGGCGCTCGTCGTGGAGCGAACGCCAACCTGAGGCTGACGGGCCGCCCCGCCTGAACTCAGGCGGGGCGGCCGGCGTCGTCTACGCTCCGACGTCGCCATGGCCGATCCCGCCCAGGACCAGAACAGCGCCGCGGCGGGCCACGGCGGATCGGCAGCCGCCGGCCCCGCCGCGCGCGCGGCCCTCATCCTCGCCGCCCTCGGGATCGTCTTCGGCGACATTGGCACCTCGCCGATCTACGCGATGCACGCGGTGTTCACCGCCAGCGGGGGACCGGCGGCGGACCAGGGAAGCGTCTACGGCGTGATCTCGCTCGTCTTCTGGGCGATCACGATCATCGTCTCGATCAAGTACGTGCTGCTGATCATGCGGGTCGACAACCAGGGCGAGGGCGGCATCATGGCCCTGATCGCGCTCCTGCAGACCTCCGCGGCGCGCAGCAGGATGGCCGCGGGGGCCCTCGTCATGCTCGGCGTCTTCGGCGCCGCCCTCTTCCTGGGCGACGGGATGATCACGCCCGCGATCTCCGTGCTGTCGGCGGTCGAGGGCCTGGAGATCGCCGCGCCCAGCGTGGACCAGCTGGTGATCCCGATCACGCTGGTGCTGCTGACGCTGCTCTTCGCCATCCAGCGCTACGGCACCGGGGCGGTGGGGCGCCTCTTCGGACCGATCATGGCCGTCTGGTTCACGGTCCTGGCGCTCGCGGGGCTGCGGGGGGTGGCCGACCGGCCCGAGATCCTGCGGGCGCTCTCGCCCTCCTACGGCGCCGCCTTCATCGTGAACCACGGAGGCGTGGCGTTCGTCGCGCTGGCGTCGGTCGTCCTCGCCGTCACCGGAGCGGAGGCGCTCTACGCCGACATGGGGCACTTCGGCCGGCGGCCGATCAGCCGCGCCTGGTTCTTCCTCGTGTTCCCGGCCCTGACCCTGAACTACCTCGGCCAGGGCGCGCTGATCCTCGGCACGCCGGATGCGATCAGGAACCCGTTCTTCCTGCTGATCCCCCACTGGGGGCGGCTTCCGATGGTCCTGCTGGCCACGGCGGCGACCATCATCGCCTCCCAGGCGGTGATCTCGGGCGCCTTCTCGGTCAGCCGCCAGGCGGTGCAGCTCGGCTTCCTGCCGCGCCTGACGATCCGCCACACCTCCGGACAGCAGATCGGCCAGGTGTACGTCCCCGCGATCAACTGGACGATCTTCGCGGCGGTCGTGGGGCTGGTGGTGGGCTTCGGCTCCTCGGCGGCGCTCGCGTCGGCCTACGGCATCGCGGTCACCGGCACGCTCGCGATCGACACCACCCTCTTCTTCTTCGTGGTGCACGCCTTGCTCCGGAAGCCGCTCGGGCTGGCGGTGGCGGGGGCGGCGGTCTTCCTCGTGGTGGACCTGACGTTCCTGTCGGCGAACCTCACCAAGGTCGTCCACGGCGGCTGGTTCCCGCTCGCGATCGCGGGCGGCGTGTACGTGCTGATGACCACCTGGCGCCGGGGGCGGGAGATCGTCACCCGCAAGCGCACGGAGACCGAGGGGCGGCTGCGCGACTTCGTGCGCGAGGTGAACGCGGCCCGGCCGCCGATCCCGCGCGTCCCCGGCTGCGCGGTCTTCCTGAACGCGAACCGGCAGACCACCCCGCTCGCCCTCAGGGCCAACGTCGACCACAACCACGTGCTGCACCAGGACGTCGTGATCATCCTCGTGGAGATCCTGCGGGTGCCGCACGTGAGCGCGGCCGATCGGATCGTGATCGATCACGTGGTGTTCCTGCGCGACGACATCACGCACGTGACCGCCCGGTACGGCTTCCTGGACGAGCCGAACGTGCCGGACGCGCTGAGGCTGGCGGTCGCGAAGGGCCTCGAGTCCGAGATCGACGTGGACGGCACGTCGTACTTCCTCTCGCGGATCAGCCTCCAGCCCACTCGCGAGCCCGGCATGGCCAGGTGGCGCAAGAAGCTCTTCGTGGGGCTGGCGCGCAACTCGGCCGATCCGGTGCAGTATTTCGGTCTGCCGGCGGGGCGAACGGTGGTCATGGGGTCGCAGATCGAGTTCTAGAGAGAGCTTTACTCGGCGCCGCGGCGGCAGTATGAAGCGATCGTGAACGTGTTCTGGCTGCCGAGCTTCGCCCTCGCGCTGGCGCTCGGGCTCGCGCTGGCGGGGCTGGGCGTTCGCGTGCGCTGGGCGCTCGGGATCACGCTGGTCCTCATCCTGTGCGGCGAGACGGCCGTCGCGGCCGTCCAGGCGGCCGGGCCGCAGGAGCTGACCTCGGCCTTGCGGTGGGCCATCGGGAACGCGGTCGCCTGCACGGTCCCGGCGGCGATCGGATACGGGCTCATGCGGCTTGTGAGGGCGGCGCCGGCGAGGGCCTAGGCCCCTAGAACCGCGGTCCGTCGGCCGCGTCGGACGCGCCGCACCCGTTCGGGGGATGGCAGCGGTCCCGCCGGGGGCCGATGGTGTTCGTGGGGCGGGCTCCGCCGTGCCCCGACTCCACGCCAGCGGGCCGCCATTGGGCCCCTTCCGGAAGGGACCTCTCTCGGTGAGAGCATCACGCCGTCTCCTCGTCCTCCTCGCCGCCGGCGCCTGCGCCCTGGCGGCCGCCGCGCCGGCCAGCGCGATCACCATCACCAACGTCAGGGTCGACGACTCGGGCGGGCGCACCACCTTCTCCGCCACCCTCGTCTCGCCGCCCAAGGCGAAGAGCTGCACCGCCCTGGCTCGCGTGGTGATGGTCACGACGAACCCGACCCGGGTGATCAAGGCGCTCGGGCGCCACAAGATCAACGTCTGCCGGACGGGCAAGCGCGGCACCACTTACGGCTACATGAACGGCTACTTCGGCACCTCGAACCTGAGGCGCCCGTACGAGTACGGCATCTGCATCTCCGCCGAGCAGGTGCTCCGCAGCGGCAAGACGAGCCGCCACTTCGCCTGCAAGTCGGTCTACCTCCTCTACTAGCCGCGACGAGGGGGCCCCTGCGCCGCGGCGTCGCGCCGCCGGCGCGGGGGGCGCGCTCGCGCCGCGCGCGGCCATGACACCCGCCGCCAAACGTGATACTCACTGCCGGCTCCGGGCCCGGAGCCCCGCAGGAGGCGAGCGATGCAGCGAACGAGGGCGACGGGGCGCACGCGGCCGTGGTGACCGTGCTCGTCCTCCTGCTGTTCGTCGCTGCGCTCGGCGTGTGGCTGGCGCTCGAATGGCGCGTCGCGACGGCCAAGCCGACGCTGACCGAGCACCGCAACGACGACGGCCGAGCGGTCTGGTGGCTCGCGGATCGCCGGCGGGGGATCGTCTACGAGTTCGAGGACTACGACGAGGCCCTCCGCCACCTCGAGCTCCTGCTCACCGACCCGGGCCGGAAGAAGCCCGACTGACGGGGTGCCGCCGCTACTGGCTGCCGCCGCGGTTCGACGCGCGCTCGCCGGCGGCCTCCGAGCCGAGGTAGAACCCGACCACGATCGCGGCCAGCGCCACCACCGGCATCAGCAGCCCGGCGGTCTCGGCCCCGTCGAGCAGGCTCAGGGCCGTGAGCACGATCGCCAGCACCACGGTGACGGCCAGCAGGCTGAAGGCCGCCCTGGCCAGCCATTCCCGCGTCGACAGCTGGGGGCGCGGCGCCGGCGCCGGGACCGCCTGCCGCCGCTCGAGCCATGTCCGGGTATCGCCGATCGCCCGCACCACGCGCAGCGTGGCGGAGGGGACGACGCCCTCGCCGCCGGTGTGCGCGGCGGGTGAGACGTGGGAGCCGTTTCGCGGCTCCGCTCCGATGGTGCCTGCCACGATCGCGTCCTTTCCTCCGTGGACCCGCGCTCGCCTGCGCGTCCTCGCCATCGTTGTTCGACGCGCCCGGCCGGCGGCCTGCCGGTCCGGCAGGTCGGCGGCCGGCGTTTCAGGCTTCCAGGAGCCCCTGGCCCACGTAGCCGCCGGGGCGGACCCCTCCGGGAATGGCGAAGATCGCGCTGCCGCGGTGCACCGTGTAGTCGTTCAGCACGTCCGAGGCGGCGAGCCGGGTCTGGATCGGCACGAACTGGCGGCGGGGGTCGCGCTGGTAGGCGAGGAAGAGGAGGCCGGCCTCCAGGGCGGTCGCGACCCGGTGCGGGAGGTTGAGCCCATGAGCGCGGCGAAACGTACCGCCGCGCCCGGCGCCGCGCAAGAC
>JAWVEW010000506.1:0-11034 GCA_033856495.1 Miltoncostaeaceae bacterium
CCTCCCGGGCTCGGTCACCCCGCGAGGGGATGATCCACCTTCAAGCACACTTGAAGTCAAGGGGCGATGAGCGGGCGGCCAGGGCGCGCCGCCCCGGCCGCCCAGAACGTCACCCGCTCGTCGAGGCGCCCGCCGGCTCCCCGACCAGCTCGGCGGCGACGCCCTCCACCACCGGCTCCGTCTGCCCGCCGCGCCGCACCAGGGCGAGGACCGCGAGCGCCCCGGCGGCGGCGAAGCCGGCGGCGGCGATCAGGGCGATCTGGAAGCCGTCAGTCATGGCGGCCGGAACCGCCGTCCCGCCGGCGATCAGGTCGTCGCTGCGCGAGAAGGCGAGGGTCGAGAGCACCGCCACGCCGAGCGCGCCGCCCACCTGCTGTGTCGTGTTCACGAGCCCCGACGCCAGCCCGGCGTCGCGAGCCGCAACGCCCTCGAGCGCCCCGATCGAGAGCGCGACGAACGCCGCGCCCAGGCCGATGCCCACCACCAGCAGCGGCGGCAGCAGGTCCGAGGCATAGCTGCCCGCGGCCGGTATCTGCGCCAGCCAGAGCAGGCCGCCCGTCGCGATCACGAGGCCGCCGGCAAGCGGCAGACGCGGCCCCATCCGGGTCACGAGCATCGAGCAGATCACCGACGAGATCAGCGCGGTGAGCGACATGGCGAGCCAGGCGAGCCCGGTCCGCAGCGCCGAGTAGCCGAGCACCTGCTGCATGTAGAGCGTGAGGATGAAGATCATTCCGAACACCGCGCCGCCGAGGGCCAGGCCGGCGACGTTCGAGCCGGTCACGGCCCGGATGCGGAAGATCGAGAACGGCATGATCGGGGCGCGCGAGCGCAGCTCCACGACGGTGAAGAGCGCGAAGAGCGCCACCGAGCCGCCGATCAGCCCGAGGGTCTGGCCCGACGCCCAGCCGGCCGAGTTGGCCTCGACCAGCGCGTAGACGAGCAGGGCGACCGCCGCGGTCACCGACCCGGCCCCGGCCAGGTCGAACCGACGATGGCCCACCGCACCGCGGCTCTCGCCGAGCAGCAGGGGGGCGATGCCGATGACGGCGAGGCCGACAGGCACGTTCAGGAAGAAGATCCACTCCCAGCCGATGGTGTCGGTGAGGATCCCGCCGAGCAGCACGCCGACCGTGCCGCCCGAGGCGCCGACCGCGCCCCAGATGCCCAGCGCCGTGTTGCGCTCGGCGCCCTCGCGGAAGGTCGTCATCAGGATCGAGAGCGCAGCCGGGGTCATGATCGCCGCGCCGAAGCCCTGGATCGCCCGGGCCGCGATCAGGATCGAGTCCGACCAGGCGAAGCCGGCGAGGAGCGACGCGGCGGCGAAGAGGCCGATGCCGACCATGAACACGCGCCGGCGCCCCAGAAGGTCCGCGGCCCGGCCGCCCAGCAGCAGCAGGCCGCCGAACGTGAGCGCGTATGCGCTCACCACCCACTGGAGGTTCTGCTGCGAGAACGAGAGGTCGACCTCGATGGTCGGAAGGGCGACGTTCACGATCGCGACGTCGAGGATCACCATGAAGAAGGCCGCGCAGAGCGCGGCGAGGCCGAGCCACTTGCGGCGGTCGGACGGCGGCGCCGCTCCGGTTGTGCTGACCATCGTCATCTCCTCATCCCGCGCCGCGCGAACGCGTCGCGTTGATTAGTTGACCAGTCGTCTACCACTCGTTGACACGAAGGGCGTCGAGACATCCCCGCCCTCCGATCAGACCGCTGCGGCCGTCCGGGTGACGCCCGCGGCGGCCCGGGCGACGGCCGCGGGATCCGCGCCCGCCAGTCGAAGCACCATGGGGCCGAGGTCGGCGACGGCCTGGGGATCGTCCCGGGCCTTGATCACCACGCCGAGGCCCTGGATGTAGGCGAGGATCGCCCGCGCCGTCTGGCCGGTATCGGTCTGCGGCAGGTCGCCGGCGTCCACCGCGTCGTCGAGCGCGTGCTGGATGAGCGCGGCCCAGTCGTCGAAGAGCCGCGCAAGGCGCTCCCGCAGCACCTCGTCGACGGTCCCCAGCTCGACGACGAGGTTCCCGAAGGAGCAGCCGACGGTGCACCCGCAGGCCTCCTTGAGCTGCATCTGGACCTCGATGCCGCGATCCATCAGCGTCAGGAGACGCTCGAGCGGGGGCAGCGGCCCGGTCATGATCCGCGCGATCTCCCCCACCCCGACGCGCTGCCAGCCGTCGTCGATCACGGCCAGGGCGAGGTCCCGCTTCGAGGCGAAGAAGTGGTAGAAGCTCCCCTTCTGCACCTCGGCGTGCTCGCAGATCTCGCTGACGCCCACGTCCGCGTAGCTGCGCGAGTGCCAGAGGTCGCCAGCCGACCGGATGAGGCGGTCCCGCGCGTCGCTCTGTCGTCCCATACCGGTGGATCTCCTTCTTGACCGACCGGTCTACTATATCCGCGCCGCGTCCGCCGTTGTCAAGGGCGCGGCCGGCGCCGCTTCGGGGCGCGGGGCCCGCGGGGGTCCTTCGGCGGCAGCGAGCGCGCGAACACGACCCCGGCCTCCACCCAGCGCTCGAGCGCGTCGGCGTCGACCAGGCCCGCCGGCTCGACGAACACCGCTGTTCGCGCCGGGCGGCGGGTGAAGTCCATCCGCCGGACGTGCGGGCGCTCCAGGGCGGCGTCGGCGTCGGCGGCGCCGAGCCTCACCATGAGCTCGTCCCCCAGGATCCCGCACGCCATGTGGCCGTCGACGAGGAAGGCGAGGCCTCCGAACATCCGCACCTCGCTGACGCTCGGGTCGTCGCCAAGGGCCGCGCGCACGCGCTCCACCAGGCCCTCGTCGATCGGCATCGGAGAAGGATATGCACCGGTCCTGCCCATGAGAGGAGGCTTTTGACCGCATGCGATGCCACTCCGAGCCGGGTTCGATCGTCAGGTCGAGCGGCTGCTCCGCCTTGGATACCCGGGCATCGCGGGGATCGGCCGGGCCTCTTCATGACACAGATCGCTCCGCTCAGGGAGCGGGTTGTTCAAGGTGCCCGGTCCCGTGTCGATGTCCGAGACGATTCGGGAACGTCACCCCGAACGATGCGCCGAGGGCGATCATCCAGACTCCCGGGCTCCCGCCGCGGGGACCGTCGCGTCCCGGCGCTGTGGATCAGCGGCGGCAATCCGAGGCTCGGTTGGTGCTGGGCCGGCAACCCGCACAAGGCTGGGCTCGGCCTCTGCGCGAGGAGGCTCGGGCTCAGCGCCGTGGCCCCCGTTCGTGCGTCGGGCTGACGCTCGGCCCCACGTGCTGGTCGAGCCACGCATTGAGCGGCGCGGCGGCCCGCCAGGCGTATGCGACGCGTGGTCCACCTCGACCAGGATCCCGCCGCCGGCTGAAGCCCGGCGACGGCCTGGTGATCCTGCGTCCCGGCGGTGTGAGGCTGCCGCCTTACAGTAGGATCGCCGTATGGACCAGCCCATCGGGCGTGTGGCTGCGCTGTGGCGCTATCCGGTGAAATCGATGCAGGGCGAGAGGCTGGATTCCTCCCCGTTGGGCGAGCGGGGCCTCGCCGGTGATCGCCGCTGGGCCGTGATGGACGTCGAGAGCGGCAGGGTCGTGAGCGCGAAGCGACCGAAGCTGTGGGGGGCGATGCTGCAGTGCGCCGCCGCCTACGTCACGGACCCGGGCGCCGGAGGGCAGCCGGCGACCGTACGGATCACGCTGACCGGGGGCCGGGAGGTGCTCAGCGACGACCCGGATCGCGACCGTCTGTTGTCCGAGGCGCTGGGACGGTCCGTGACGCTGATGAGCTTCGCCGCGGAGGGGGCGTCCTACGAGCTCTCGGTCGGCGACCTCCAGGGCCTCGAGGCGCCCGAGCCCGAGCGGATGACGCAGGCGCCCGTCGCCCTGTTCGCGCCGCCCGGCACGTTCTACGACGCCTCGACGCTGCACGTACTCACCACCGCATCGCTGGAGCGCTTCGCGGAGGCGCATCCCGGCGGCGAGTGGGACGTACGCCGTTTCCGGCCGAACGTCCTCGTGGTCTTGGACGAGGCGCCGGCCGACGGCTTCCCCGAGAACGAATGGGTGGGCCGCTCGCTCCAGCTCGGCGCCGAGGTGCAGGCGGCGGTCCTGGCGCCGATGCCGCGCTGCGTCATGACCACGTTGCCGCAAGGCGATCTGAGACATGACCCGCTCATTCTCCGGACGATCGCCGAGCGCAACCGCCGGACGCTGGAGGGATACGGCGACTACGCCTGCGCGGGGGTGCTCGCGAACGTCGCGGTTCCCGGCGCCGTGGCGGTCGGGGACGCGGTGTCGCCGGGCGGCCCGCTCTAGGGAGCGACGATCTCGACGAGCTCGACGAGGTTGCCGAGCGGGTCGCGCACGAAGCAGCGGAGACGGCCGGGGATCTCCCGCCCCGCCGGCGCCGGTTCGTGGCCGGCCCACGCCAGCCGCGCCTTCGCGTCCTCGATGTCGTCGACCTGAAGGCAGAAGTGGTGGGAGCGGGTGGGGTCCGGCGGGCGCTCGTCGGGGATGAAGTGCAGCTCGATGCCCGGATCGTCGGTGAGGAACCAGATCCAGCCGGCGTCCGCCACGGCCTCGGGTACGGGCTCCTCGACCAGCCCGAGGACGCCTGCGTAGAACGCGCGAAGGTCGGGCTCGCGCCCGGGGGGGAAGGTGGCGGCGACGTGCTGGAGGCGCATGGCGGCGCCGCGATGGTACCCGGCGAGCGGCCGAACGGGGCGCCTCCCCGCCGCCGGCCCGGTAGCCTTCCGGCCGATGGGGCGCCGACGACTCGTGCGACGCTGGAAGCTGTGGGGCCGGGCCCTGGCGGGCGCGCTGCTCGTCGGCGCGGTCGTCGCCGCCGGAGCTTGGTGGCTCGTCGCGCCGACGGTCCTCGTTGCGGTGCTCGGGGCGTTCTTCCCCGATCTCGTCCACGGATGGCACACGGTCGGCCGCTTCGGCGCCGCCGAGCGGGCGGCCCGGCAGGCCCGCCGCCTGATCGCCGCAGCGCCGCCGGACGCGACGGCCACCTGGCTCGCCGCACGCGCCTACCAGGACGCAGCCGCCGCCGAGGACGACGACCTGGCGCGGCTCGCCGGCATGCGGCAGGCGGCCCAGCTCGCCCGCGCGGCCGCCCGCAACACGACTGCGGCCAGGGACCCGTCCTAGGCGCTCAGAGCGCGACGACCGGCGCCACCTCCACGATCTGGTCGGCGAGCCGGTCGGCCTGGACGACGGGCGCCCCTGCGTTCTCGCCCTCCACGTCCACGTAGGCCGTCGCGTAGCCGCGCCCCTCGCCGAAGGTCGGGCCCGGGCCGTAGGCCTCCACGGTCACGACGACCAACTCGGGCTCGCCGCTGCAGACGAGGCCGCCCGCCACGCTGCCGAAACCGGTCGCGATCCAGCCGTCGCGCGCCTGGCGCAGCTCCACCGCCACGGACGAGGACCGGACCGTCTCGACGTTGCAGGTCACGGTCACCGGAACGTGGGCCGTCAGCCCATCGTTGGCGAGCATCGCGGCCGACCCCACGCCGATCACCAGCGGCGGCTGGCCCGAGGCGAGGCCGCCCGCCGGCGCGAGCACGATCCCGAGCACGGCGACCGCCGCCGCCGCACGCATCGACTTCCAGGCCATCGGGCACCCCCATCGCTCGGTCGGGCTCGCCGCGCCGGCGGCCCCGGGACCGGCGCGTGGGGCGCGGCGGTGGTGAAGCGTCCTTCGGCAGCCTAGCGCTCGCGGCGCCCGGCGCCGTCCTCCGGCAGCCGGTTCCCGTCGACCAAGACGGGGGGCCGCGCCGGCATCCTGGCCCAACGCGAAGACTCCTTCGCAGGACCGGGCCGCCGGGGGACGAACCGATCCGTGCCGGCCCGCCCGCTTCGGCTCTACCCGGGGTCCCGTGGGCGGGTCGGCCCGGACGTTCGTCGACGTCCCGCCAGGCGTGCCCCCCGGCGCCGCCGGGATTCCCCCCGCGCCCCGACGACCCGCACGGAGGCGGTGCGCCGGGGCGACCCGGGCGCCGGGCTGGCGGCCGTCGGCGAACGCCGGTCGATGCCGGGCCTCGTCGCCCGCCGCCCGGCACGATAGGTACGGCCCCGGACGGTCTGAGGCCGTCCCGGCACGGGAGAACGCGCATGGCGACGAGCAGGATCACGGCCGCGGCGGGCGGTCCGGTTGACGGGAGCCCCGAATGGGCGGCGCTGGAGGCGCATCGCAGCGCCATCGGCGGCGCACACCTGCGCGACCTCTTCGCCGCCGACCCCGACCGCGGCCACCGGATGGCGCTCGGGGTCGGCGACCTCTACCTCGACTACTCCAAACACCGACTCACGGACGAGACGCTCTCCCTGCTGATCGCGCTCGCCCAGCGTGCGGGCCTTCGGCAGCGGATCGAGGCGATGTTCGCCGGCGAGCGGATCAACGTCACCGAGGACCGGGCGGTGCTTCACGTCGCGCTGAGGGCGCCGCGAGGGGAGTCGATCCTGGTCGACGGCGTGGACGTGGTGCCCGAGGTCCACGCGGTGCTCGACCAGATGGCGGACTTCAGCGAGGCGGTGCGCTCGGGCGCGTGGCGCGGTCACACCGGACGACCGATACGGAACGTCGTCAACGTCGGCATCGGCGGCTCCGACCTGGGGCCGGCGATGGCCTACGCGGCGCTGCGGGACTTCTCGGACCGGCGACTGACGGTGCGCTTCGTCTCGAACGTCGACGGCGACGACGTCTGGGAGGCGACGCGGGACCTGGAGCCCGCCGAGACCCTCTTCATCATCTGCTCGAAGACCTTCACCACGCTCGAGACGCTGGCCAACGCCCGCACCGCCCGCGAGTGGCTGGTGGGGGCGCTGGGGGACGAGGCCGCGGTGGCCCGCCACTTCGTCGCGGTGTCCACCAACGCCCACGAGGTCGCCCGCTTCGGGATCGACACCGCGAACATGTTCCGCTTCTGGGACTGGGTCGGCGGGCGCTACAGCCTCGGCTCGGCCGTGGGCCTGAGCGTCATGATCGCGATCGGCCCGGCGCGCTTCCGGGAACTGCTGGCCGGCTTCCGGCTGATGGACGAGCACTTCCGGGCGGCGCCGCTCGAGGCGAACCTGCCGGCGCTGCTGGGACTGATCGGCGTCTGGTACGTGAACTTCCTCGACGCCGAGACCCACGCCGTGCTGCCCTACAGCCAGTACCTCGAACGGCTGCCCGCCTACCTGCAGCAGCTCGACATGGAGAGCAACGGCAAGTCGGTGGACCTCGACGGCCGGCCGCTGCGCCATCGCACCGGGCCCGTCGTCTGGGGCACGCCCGGCACCAACGGCCAGCACGCCTACTTCCAGCTCCTGCACCAGGGCACGCGCCTGGTCCCCTGCGACTTCATCGGATTCGCGCGGCCGCGCCACGAGCTCGGTGACCACCACGACCTACTGGTCGCCAACCTCCTGGCCCAGACGGAGGCGCTGGCCTTCGGCAAGACGCGCGAGGAGGTGGAGGCGGAGGGCGTGCCCCCGACGCTCGCGCCACACCGGACGTTCCCCGGCAACAGGCCCTCCAGCACGATCCTGGCGGGCCAGCTGACGCCGTCAGCGCTCGGTCAGCTGATCGCCCTCTACGAGCACAAGGTCTTCACCCAGGGCACGATCTGGGGCGTCGACTCCTTCGACCAGTGGGGCGTGGAGCTCGGCAAGGCGCTGGCCGGCCGCATCGTGCCGGAGCTCGCAGCCGAGCACGAGCCGAGCACGCCGATCGCGCACGACTCCTCCACCACCACCCTCATCCGCCGCTACCGTCGCCTGCGGGGCCGCGGGTCCTGACGGGTGGCGGTCCGGCGACCAGAAAGGGGCGCTGAATGCAGCTCGGGATGATCGGCCTCGGCCGGATGGGCTCGAACCTCGTCCGTCGCCTGATCCGCGGCGGCCACCAGTGCGTGGTCTACGACCTGAGCGAGGCGGCAGTGCGGCTGCTGGAGGCCGAGGCCGCGGTCGGCGCCGGCTCCCTCGAGGACTTCGTGGGCCGGCTGGAGCGTCCGCGGGCGATCTGGATCATGATCCCGGCCGCCTACGTCGACGACATGATCGCGAGGCTGGAGCCGCTGCTGGACCCGGACGACGTGATCATCGACGGCGGCAACTCGTACTACGTCGACGACATCCGGCGGGCGCGCGACCTGGCCGCGCGCGGGATCCACTACGTCGACGTCGGCACGAGCGGCGGCGTCTTCGGGCTCGAGCGGGGCTTCTGCCTCATGATCGGCGGCGAGCCCCGCGTCGTGGAGCACCTGGATCCCCTGTTCCAGACGATCGCGCCCGGCGTCGGGACGGCGACGCGGACGACGGGCAGGCTCGGGGAGGCCCTGCCCCCCGAGCAGGGCTACCTGCACTGCGGCCCGACCGGCGCCGGCCATTTCGTGAAGATGGTCCACAACGGCATCGAGTACGGGATCATGGCGTCGTACGCCGAGGGGCTGGGGATCCTCCGCAACGCGAACGTCGGCCGGCGGGCGCAGGAGCACGACGCCGAGACGACGCCGCTGCGCAACCCCGAGCACTACATGTACGACATCGACATCGCGGCCGTGGTGGAGGTCTGGCGGCGCGGCAGCGTGATCGCCTCGTGGCTCCTGGACCTGACGGCCGCGGCGCTCTACGAGGACCCCGACGCCGCCGGCTTCAGCGGCCGGGTGTCGGACTCCGGGGAGGGCCGCTGGACCGTCATGGCGGCCGTCGACGAGGGCGTGCCCGCCCACGTGCTCACAAGCGCCCTCTACGAGCGCTTCAGCTCCCGCGGCGAGGCCGACTTCGCCGATCGCATCCTGTCCGCGATGCGCCGGCAGTTCGGCGGACACCAGGAGAAGGGGACGGCATGACTGACGAGGCTCCCGCGCGGGCCGACGCGCTCGTGCTCTTCGGGATCAGCGGAGACCTGGCCCGCAAGAAGCTCTTCAGCGCGCTCTACAACCTGCAGAAGCGCGGTCGCCTGGGGGTGCCGGTGATCGGCGTCGCCTCCAGCGCCTGGACCGATGACGACCTGCGGGGCCACGCGCGCGACGCGCTGGTCGCGGCGGGCATCGACCCCGAGCCGGCCGTCCTCGGCGAGCTCCTGCCGCTGCTGCGCTACGTGGGCGGCGACTACCGCGACCCGGACGTCTACCGGCGAGTGGCCGAGGCGGCGGGAGAGGCGCGCCTACCGGTCTTCTACCTTGCGATCCCGCCCATGCTCTTCGACGACGTGACGGAGGGCCTGGCCGCGGTCGGCCTCACCCGCAGCGGACGGGTGGTGGTCGAGAAGCCCTTCGGCCGCGACCTCGCCTCCGCGCACGAGCTGAACCGGCTGCTGCGGTCGCACTTCCCCGAGGAGGCGATCTTCCGGATCGACCACTTCCTGGGCAAGGAGCCGGTCCAGAACCTGATGGTCTTCCGCTTCGCCAACACGCTGCTCGAGCCGGTCTGGAATCGCCACTACGTCGAGCACGTGCAGATCACGATGGCGGAGTCCTTCGGCGTGGAGGGCCGCGGCGGCTTCTACGACTCGGTGGGCGCGCTGCGGGACGTGGTCCAGAACCACCTGCTCCAGATGGTGTGCCTGCTGGGGATGGAGCCCCCGATCTCGGACGACGCCGACGCTTTGCGCGACGAGACCGTGAAGGTGATGAAGGCGATCCGGCCGATCAGCCCGTACGACATGGTGCGCGGCCAGTACCGGGGCTACCGGGACGAGCCGGGCGTCGCGCCCGACTCCGACACCGAGACCTTCGTCGCGCTGCGGCTGAACATCGACTCCTGGCGCTGGGCCGGCGTGCCCTTCTTCATCCGCGCCGGAAAGGGACTCGCCGCGACCGTGACCGAGGCGGTGGTCGAGTTGAAGGCGACCCCGCGGCCGCTCTTCGCCGACAGCCGCTACAAGTCCCACCCCAACCACCTGCGCTTCCGTATGAAGCCGGACGACCGCATCAGCATCTCGATGCAGGCCAAGCTGCCGGGCAGCCGGATGGTGAGCGCGCCGATCGACCTCGACCTCGCATACGAACACGCGCTCGGCGGCGAGGGCCCCGAGGCCTACGAGCGCCTGCTCGACGACGCGATGGCCGGCGACCAGCGCCTGTTCGCGCGCGCCGACGCCGTCGAGGCCGCCTGGCGGGTGGTCGGGCCGGTGCTCGCGAACCAGCCGCCGGTCATCACCTACGAGCGCGGAGGCTGGGGGCCTCAGCAGGGCGCCGCGCTTCTGCCGGCCGACATCGACTGGCACGCGCCGCAGCGCAGCGGGGCCGCGGCGGTGGTGGTCGCCGCCCGCACCTGAGCTACGGCGACAGCTGCGCGCGGCAGGTCGCGCCAACCGGCACGGGCGGCGCGATCAGCGCAGCCCGGCTCGTCTCGGCACCAGCCCTCCGCCCGAGCCGGCGCCGCAAGCTGGTTTCCGCTGCAGGGGGCGCGAGCTACCCGTCCCCGGAGCCGGATGGCCAGCAATCCACGGGCACTCTCGCCTAAGCCGGCTGCTGGACCCACCTGACCCGAAGGCAATTGTTGCTCTGACGCCGAGGCGGGTTGTTGGCGCAGTTGTTCAACATGTTCAGCTGTTGCAGCATCGACAAGCGCGGTGCGTTGCCAATGGTTTGCGGGCCACGCTTGTTGCACACCGTGTTGAAGTTCACGATGCAGGTGAGCCCGGTGATCGTGTTGCACCTGATCGGGGCCGGATCGGGCGCGCTCAGGTCCTGGGAGTAGTACTCGCTCGATGGCGGAAGCGGCCTCATCGACCACGCTCCGCACTCACGCTGTCCCGATTCTGCATCGCGCGCCCCCTCGAGCACGGGATATGGCGCAGGGTCGAGCTGACCCGAGGCCGACGCGAGAAACGGCTGCGTGATGGACGCGGACAGCATGGCCACCGTGAATACCCATTCGCCTGGTCGCCATCCGAGGAGTTCCATTGCCGCCTCCTGTCGGGGAGGGGCCATCGTGACGGGCGTCATAAGTATCGCCGAGCGAGCCGGGTCGGACATGGTTCGGGCTCCTGCCATCGCGTCTGCCACAGCGGCACTTGTAGAGGTGGACCCGGCGCTGGGAACAATCGCATTCGTTGGGAGCTCGACGCGGCGTAGCTGCCAGCTCCGCAT
>JAWVEW010000507.1:0-2871 GCA_033856495.1 Miltoncostaeaceae bacterium
CCATCCTCGACCCAACGCGACCGCGGCCTGACATCCTGGCTGCGCTTCTACAACCGCCGCAGACCCCACACCTCACTCGGCGACCGGCCACCCATCAGCCGCGTTCACCAAGACCGAGGGCAGGACAGCTAGACGCTGCATCTTTCGATGACTGACGCGATGGGCCACGCGATCAACGCGTCCGTTCTCGCGACCGTACTCGTCGGCGGGCTCCGCAACGCGCGCCGGGCTGGGGTCGGGCTCGGGGCGCAGGCGCGCCTCGCCAATGTCGGGCTCGGCCAGCACGCCGGGTGGACTCAGTTCGTGACTGGCCAGGTCGCGCGCATCGACCTGCGCACCCAAACCGCGACGATCGTCAATGCCGGTCATCCGCTGCCGCTGCGACTGCGCCGCGGTCGCGTCGATTGCGTCGCCTTGGAGGCCGACCCGCCGTTCGGGACCGCGCGGGGCATTGAATACCGAGTGCAGCAGTTGCCACTGGAGCCGGGTGACCTACTGACGTTCCTCACGGACGGCATGAACGAGCGCAACGCCGCGACCGTGGACCTCGCAGCGCTGATCGCATCGGGCGCAGAGATGCATCCGCGGAAGCCGTGCAGCATCTCGTGCACGCCCTACTTGAGGCCACGGATGGCACGCCCGACGACGACGCGACGATCACGTGCGTGGACTGGGACGGCGGACCTCCGCGAGAGCGACTGACTGACTCCGGCGCGAATGAGTGAGCCGACCGTCGCCCTCGACGAGCCAACCCTCGCAATCACGAGTCCCTCGCGAGCTCGCGGCACCGACCTCTTCGGGGGTCGTAGGACACGCCCCGTCCCGACATCGTCGGGACGGGGCGCCGTCGTGTCCGGACCGCCCGACTCTGAGATATTTCGCGGCGGCCATGACCGACGCCGCCGAGATCACCATCGTCCTCGCCGATGACCATGCGGTGGTGCGCTCGGGCCTGCGTCTCCTGCTCGACCAGGCCGGCGGCCTGCGCGTCGTCTCCGAGGCAGCTGACGCCGAGAGCGCGCTGCGCACGGTGCTCGGTCACAAGCCGTCGGTCCTCGTGCTGGACCTCAACATGCCCGGTGAGCTCACATCGCTCGAGGCGATCCCGAAGGTCGCGCAGGCCTCGCCGGGCACTCGCGTAGTGGTGCTCACGATGCAGGAGGACCCGGAGTTCGCCCGCCACGCGCTGCGCGCCGGCGCCACGGGCTACGTGCTCAAGGAGGCGGCCGACAGCGAGCTCGTCGAGGCGGTCCGCCGAGCCGCGCTGGGCGAGACGTATCTCAACCCGCGCCTTGGCGCCGCGCTGGCCGCCGCCCCGGCCGCACAGAGCGGCAACCCCGACGACCTGTCCGAGCGCGAGGTCGAGGTCCTGCGCCTCATCGCCCTCGGCCACACCAACGCCGAGATCGCCGCTCAGCTCTTCCTGTCGGTGCGCACCGTCGAGTCCCACCGCGCGCACATCCAGCAGAAGCTGCGCCTCTCCACTCGCGCCGAGCTCGTCCGCTATGCGCTCGACCACGGCCTGCTCGAGGCCTCGCCGTAGCCCGGGCGTACTTCGGGGCCAAGGACTCTGCGGAGAGTCCGCACTCCCGTCCGCGGGACTTCTGATGCCGACCACTGCTCCGTCAGCGAGGCTTCGAGACAGCAATGCAGACATCGCGCACAGCCACCGTGGATCTCTACTGGATTCCGCTCGGCGCGGGCGGTCACTCCGTCCGCTTCAACGGCCGGGTATTCGAGGCCATCGAAGCCGCCCGCCGGCATCGCCGGCGATGCGACCTGTACCACGCGGCGCTCGTCGTCGAGCTGAACGGCGATCGCTACATGATCGAGATCGCGCCTTCGCCGGACGCCGACGAGGCGAGTCGAGGGGTCGTTGCGACGGGCGCCGTCGGGAGTCGCTTCGCCGGCTGGCTGCGGCTGTTTCGCTACGAGGTCCGCTGCTGGCGGGGTGGATCGATTCCGGATCTCGGCGCGGCGGTCGGGGGGCCGCACCGCATCAGCAGCGATCCTCGGGTCGCCAGCCGGTTCCTCGACCTCATCACCACAGTCCCCCGGCCCGTGTGGGGGCGCGACGACCTGAAGGCGGGCGAGATGTGGAACTCCAACTCCATGATCGCCTGGCTGATCGTCACCGCGGGCCTGGCGACAGACCAACTGCGGCCGCCACCGCGCGGTCGCGCTCCCGGTTGGCACGCGGGTCTCGAAGTGGCTCGGCGCGCTAGTCGGACGACGACTTGCCGCGCCGCGGCGCCCCGCGCCCACGCCGCAGTCTCGCGGCCGGGCATGCCTGTCAGCCCCCGCGTCGAGATGGCAAAGGAATGCCGGAGCCTCCAGCCGCGCTCGACGGCGGCTCAAGTTTTCGGTGGATCTGGTCGATGGGAGGGGTGACGGTGGTCGCGGTCCCATCGCCGGTATCGATGCGCACGTACCAGTGGCCGCGCGGGCCTCTGACCGGCGATCTCTCAACGCGCCTCGTGCGCGAGTCAGGCTGGCCGATGTCCACCGCTGTGTCGTCCCTCGCCGCACACCCGCTGTACGCGGCCGTCGCGTTCGCGCACTTCGGCGTGCCGGACGGATACGTCGCGCCGCATGACTCCCCCGCCGCGTACGCGCGGGCGGTCGACGCCGCGCGGGCGATCGCTCGGCCGTGACGTAGACGCCTCCGGGACACGCCCCCTGCGCGCCGGGCGGTCGCCGCTCGGCCGAGTACCCCGGCCAGGCGCGCAGGGGCCGAGCGGATGCAGATCCGCGTGCTGGTCGCCGAGGACCATCCGCTGGTCCGCGAGGGCGTCATCAAGCCCGACGTCATGGTCCTCGACCTGCGCATGCCCGGCCTGGGCGGCGCCGTCGTCCTCGAGCGCCTGCGAG
>JAWVEW010000508.1:0-3107 GCA_033856495.1 Miltoncostaeaceae bacterium
GCCAAAGAGCCAGTCCGCGTCGGGGTCGAAGCGCACGCGCGGATGCCCCCTTCGCCCCCGAGTGGCGGCTTGGCGACGAGTCGAAGTAGCGCACCTGGCCCGCAGAGGTGCAGCGGCCCCGGCCCCGGAATCTCGTTCATAGACTCACCGCCTTCCTGCAGATCGTCATGGCGGTCTGCCAGGCCGGATCGGACTGGTGCCCGGACAATCCCGTAGCGCGCGGAGGTCCTGGTACCTGCGACCGACGCGGCGCCGGCGCACCCAGCCTTGGACACGGACGCGCGCGCCAGGTGGGGGGCAGCTCAAGATGGGCCACGTGGCCGGGCCGATGAGCCACTAAGTGGTCTCGCTCGGAAGTTTGCACACGTATTGGGTGCACGCTCGCTCCCCCGTAGGAGCGGGCGCGACCTCGGCGCCGGCGCGGACGACTGCGTGACGTCCAAGGCGAAAGCGTCATGGGTGACGGCTGACGCGCTCGCGTTGCGCGCAGAAACGGCAGCGGGGCTAGGTGACGTTTCAGCCGGTGTCGCTGCGCGCGGCTTGGCGGGCGGTGGTTGGGTAGTAGAGGAGAAGTCTGGTGGTTTGTCCGTCGGGGTGGAGGCGAACCTCGGTGTGGGTGGCCGGGCAGTGGTGGGGGTCGTGCGGCGGGTTCTCGTAGGTGCCCTCGAAGATCGTCACACCTGGGCCGGCGGCGACGCCGGTCAGGTGAAGTCGGACGCCGGCGGCGACGCTGTCTTCGACGCCGCGGCGGTGGTCGTCGACCCCGCGCTCCAGATAGTCCATTGAGGGCGCCTGGACGAGCACGTCGGACGCGCAGTCGGCGACGTAGAGTGCTGCGCCTCCTGTCGAGTAGATCTCGTTCGTGATCGCCGCCCATTCGCGCCTGCGTTGCGCGACGAGCTTGCCGTGGTCGATGTGTGCGGCGGACGCGGTCTCGAGCAGCGCGTCGGCGAGCCGGGTCTTGGCCTGGTTGAGCCTGCTGCGCACCGTGCCGACGGGGATCCCGAGCGTGGCGGCGATCTCCGTGTACGCGGTGACGTGGCGCGTGAAGTAGCGCAGCATCACGGTCAGCGCAGGTCCTGGGGTAGTTGCTCGAGCGCGGTACAGACCCAGTCGCTCAGGGCGAGTCGCTCGAGCGCCTGCTCGGCGTCGTTTGGCGCGCGCGGGTTGTCGGGAAGCTCTCCTCGGAGCTCCTCGACGGGGCGCCGAAGCCGCATCCGGCATGCGTTGCGGACGATCGCGTGCAGCCAGGGCGCGAAGGCTGCAGGGTCGCGGAGGTCATCGAGCCGCCGCAGGGCGATCAGGAAGGCGTCCTGCACGGCGTCCTGGGCAAGGCCTCGCTCACCGACGATCGACAGCGCCGACGCGTAGAGCGCGGCGCGGTGGCGTTCGAGCAGGGCACCCAGCGCCGACGCATCGCCCGCACGGGCCGCGTGGACGAGCTCGACATCACCGACTGTCGCGGGCATCTCGTCGGAAAGGATGCCCCATCTCTTCGAGAGGTTCGAACTTCTTGGCGACGTGGTGCATCTCCCGGGCATGACCATCGACCTGCTTCCAACGACAGACGACTTCGCGTTCCTCGACGCGACCGCGCAGGCCGAGCTTGTCTCGGCGCGAGAGGTGAAGCCCATCGAGCTTGTCGACGCGACGATCGACCGCATCGAGCGGCTCAACCCCCAGCTCAACGCCGTGGTGACGGAGATGTTCGAGTCCGCGCGCGACACCGCGCTCGCCGGTCCGCTCGGCGGTCCGTTCGCGGGCGTGCCGTTCGTGCTCAAGGATCTCGCCGTCGAGTATGCCGGCGTTCGTTTCACGGAGGGCTCGCGGTTCCTGCGCGACAACGTCTCGACCCATGACCAGGAGTTGACGGCACGGCTCAAGCGCGCGGGGCTGGTGATCGTCGGCAAAACCAACACCTGCGAGTTCGGCATGCGCCCGACCTGCGAGCCGGTGCTCTTCGGCGCGACCCGCAACCCGTGGGACACGACTCGCACGCCGGGCGGCTCGAGCGGTGGATCCGCCGCGGCGGTCGCATCGGGGATGGTGCCGATGGGCCACGGAAATGACGCGGGCGGATCGCTGCGCTACCCGGCATCCTGCTGCGGCCTCTTCGCGCTCAAGCCGACGCGCGCGCGGGTTCCTCTCGGCCCCGAGTACGGCGACGTGTTCAGCGGGCTGGCCGTTGAGCACGCGCTCACGCGGACCGTGCGCGACAGCGCGGCGCTCCTGGACGCCGTGGCCGGCCCCGACCTCGGCGACCCCTATGCCGCTCCCGCGCCGGACCGGCCGTTCGCCGACGAGGTCGGAGCCACCCCGGGGACGCTGCGGGTGGCGTTCTGGCCAACCGGGTTGGGAGACAGCGCGTTGCACCCCGACTGCGAGGCTGCAGTTCGGGCGGCTGCCGCGCTCTGTGAGTCGCTCGGCCACCAGGTCACCGAGGCCGCACCGCCCGTGCTCGCGCGTCCCGAGCTGGGCCAGGCGATGGAGGCCGTCTACGGCGGAGCAGTCGCCTGGATCCTCGAATACTGGGTCCACAAGCTCGGTCGCGAGCCGGAGGAGGACGAGATCGAGCCGCTGACACGCGAATACTGGGAGGCCGGCCGCAACGTGACGGCCGCCGAATACCTGCTGGGCGTCGGGGAGCTGCAGCGATCCAGCCGCGAGGTGGCACGGTTCCTCACCGAGTACGACGTCTGGCTCACACCGACGCTCGCCCAGCCGCCACTTCGCATCAACGAGCCCGGTGCCGACCCCGCGGCGGTGGCGGCGCGCGAGGCCGCATTCATCGCCACCCCGTCAGCCATCGCGAACATCACCGGCAATCCCGCGATGTCAGTACCGCTGCACTCCGACGGCGACGGGCTGCCGATCGGCGTCGACTTCCTCGCGCGATTCGGCGACGAGGCCACACTCATCCGGCTCGCCGGCCAACTCGAACAGGCGCGGCCGTGGGCGCACCGGCGGCCGCGCTCAGCCACCTGACGCCGGGCGGGCAGAAGCGCGGGCCGACGCTTCCGCTCCCGGGTGCGAGCGAGCGCGGACACGACATCGCCGCTTGTGACCGCACGGGACGACACGCAGGCGTCCGCGCCGGCGGTGAACGC
>JAWVEW010000509.1:0-5189 GCA_033856495.1 Miltoncostaeaceae bacterium
GGGCCGCAGCGGCCTCGATGGCGGCTCAGGACCACCTGAAATCCCTGCAAAACGCGGTATCTCGGGTGGAGCGGCAGCGGGAGATTTGATACCCTGGATGACGGTTCTTTGAGTCCCCTTCCGCCGAACAACGACCCCCCCAACTCCCGGTACGACGCCGGGGACATCACCGTCCTCAAGGGTCTCGAGGCGGTCCGCCGGCGACCCGGCATGTACATCGGGTCCACCGGTCCGCGGGGGCTGCACCACCTGGTCTACGAGATCGTCGACAACAGCGTCGACGAGGCGCTCGCGGGCTACTGCGACCAGGTCGAGGTGACGCTGAACCCGGACGGCTCGATCACCGTCGTCGACAACGGGCGCGGCATCCCGGTGGCGCCGATGCCTGACCAGGAGAACCGCAGCGCCCTCGAGGTCGTGCTCACGGTCCTGCACGCCGGCGGCAAGTTCGGCGGCGACGGCTACAAGGTCTCCGGCGGCCTGCACGGCGTCGGGCTGAGCGTCGTGAACGCGCTCTCCGAGTGGCTCGTGGCGGAGGTGCGCCGCGAGGGCCAGGTCTGGCGCCAGCGCTACGAGCTGGGCGCGCCGATGGGCCCCATCGAGCCGGGCGAGCCGGCCGAGGGCACCGGCACGACGATCACCTTCAAGCCCGACGAGGACATCTTCGAGGAGCCCGAGCCGGACTTCGACACGCTGGCCCAGCGCTTCCGCGAGACCGCCTTCCTCACCCGCGGGCTCACGATCCGGATGCTCGACGCGCGCGGCTCGGGCCGCGAGGTCGAGTACCGCTACGACGGCGGCATCGCGGACTTCGTGCGCCACCTGAACGACGGCCGCGACCCGATCCACCGCGATGTGATCATGATCGAGGCCGAGAGCCCCGATGGCCAGCTCGAGGTGGCGCTGCAGTGGACCACCGCCTACACCGAGTCGGTCTACACCTTCGCGAACAACATCAACACCCACGAGGGCGGGACCCACCTCACGGGCTTTCGCACGGCCCTCACGCGGGTGGTGAACGACCACGCGCGCGCCCGTGGCCTGCTGCGCGAGAAGGACGTCAACCTCGAGGGCACCGACGCCCGCGAGGGGCTGACCGCGATCGTCTCGCTGAAGCTGCGCGAGCCGCAGTTCGAGGGCCAGACCAAGACCAAGCTCGGCAACTCCGAGATCGCCGGCTTCGTCGCCGGCGCGGTCTCGCAGGGGCTGGCGGAGTACTTCGAGGAGCACCCGCCCGAGGGGCGGGCGATCGCCGCGAAGGCGGTCAACGCCGCCCAGGCGCGGCTGGCCGCCCGCAAGGCGCGCGACCTCACGCGCCGCAAGGGCGCCATGGACTCCACCGCGCTGCCGGGGAAGCTCGCCGACTGCTCGGACCGCGACCCGGCCAACACGGAGCTCTTCCTCGTCGAGGGCGACTCCGCCGGCGGCTCCGCCGTGCAGGCCCGCCAGTCCAGCTTCCAGGCGATCCTGCCCCTGCGCGGGAAGATCATCAACGTGGAGAAGGCGCGGGTCGACCGCGTCCTCTCGAACACCGAGATCCAGGCGATGATCACCGCGATGGGCACCGGCATCGGGGACGAGTTCGACCTGACCCGCGCCCGCTACCACAAGCTGATCCTGATGACCGACGCCGACGTCGACGGCGCGCACATCAGGACGCTGATCCTGACCTTCCTCTTCCGTCACATGCAGGAGCTGATCGAGGCCGGCTACGTGTACATCGCCTGCCCGCCGCTCTACAAGGTGAAGCAGGGCAACCAGGAGCAGTACATCGAGAAGGAGTCCGAGCTCGAGGAGTGGCTGCTCGACCGCAACATCGGCCACCTCGACGTGGTGAACTCGTCCGGCAACGGCAACGCCGGCCTCACCAAGGTCCGCTACATGCGCTTCCAGCGCGCGCTGCGCGACCACGACCGGCTGGCCGGAGCGCTGCGCGCCACCTACGGGGGCGGCCTGGTGGACTTCCTGATCGCCGCCGACAGGCTGGTGGGGGCCGATCCGACCACGGCGACCGAGCTCGCCGCCGCGGTGGCCGAGGCCAGCGGTGCCGTGCGGACCGTGTCGGTCGAGGCCGTGGAGGAGGACCCGCCGCGCGTGCGTGCGCGCTCGGTGGACCGGCACACGGGCGAGGCGCGGGTGATGACGATCCCGCTGGAGATCTTCCGGACCCGCGAGTTCGCCGGCCTCCGCGACGCGCGCACGCGGCTGCGGGACCTGGTCGGCGAGCCCCCCTTCCGCCTCACCCGCGGCAGGACCAGCCGCGAGGCGCCCACCTACGAGGGGCTGCGCGGCGCGGTGATCGAGCTCTGCCGCGAGGGCATCACGCTCAGCCGCTTCAAGGGGCTCGGCGAGATGAACTTCGAGCAGCTCTGGGAGACCACGATGGACCCGGAGCGGCGCGTGCTGCAGCGGGTGACCACCGAGGACGCCGCGGCTGCCGAGGAGCTCTTCTCGATGCTGATGGGGGACAAGGTGGAGCCGCGGCGGGAGTTCATCGAGCAGCACGCGCGCGGCGCGAGCCTGGATGTCTGACGGGCGGGCCGGTGGCCCCGGGGCGGGTCCGGCCGGGTGAGCCGGTGAGAGGGGGGGGCTGACCATGGCGATCGACCGCCACGGGCGCATCGAGGAGCGCGAGCTCGAGCAGGAGATGCGCTCGTCGTACATCGACTACGCGATGAGCGTGATCGTCGGACGCGCGCTGCCGGACGTCCGCGACGGGCTGAAGCCGGTGCACCGCCGCGTCCTGTTCGCCATGAACGACATGGGGCTCCAGCCGAACCGGCCCTACGTCAAGAGCGCGAACATCGTCGGACGGGTGATGGGCGAGTTCCACCCGCACGGCGACAGCGCGATCTACGACACGCTGGTGCGCCTCGCCCAGCCGTTCGCGTCCCGCTATCCGCTGGTCGACGGCCAGGGCAACTTCGGCTCGAGCGAGTTCCCGGCGGCGGCGATGCGCTACACCGAGGCGCGGCTGTCGCAAATGGCCACCGAGATGCTGCGCGACATCGACGAGCAGACCGTCGACGTCACCCCCACCTACGACGACCGCCGCACCGAGCCGGTGGTGCTCCCGGCGCGGATCCCCAACCTGCTGGTCAACGGCTCCTCCGGCATCGCGGTCGGCATGGCGACGAACATCCCCCCGCACAACTTCGCGGAGGTGGTCGACGCGGTCGTGGCGCTGATCGACGACCCGGAGGCGACCGTCGAGGACCTGATGCGCCACGTTCACGGTCCGGACTTCCCCACCGCCGGCATCATCGTCGGCCGCTCCGGCATCGCCGACGCCTACCGCACCGGGCGAGGGCGGGTGATCGTGCGCGGCCGCGCGCACAACGAGCCGCTGAAGCACGGCCGCAACGCGATCGTGTTCACCGAGCTGCCCTACCAGGTCAACAAGGCGGAGCTGGTGCGCAAGATGGCCGAGCTGGCCGAGGCGCGCGTCATCCCGGAGATCGCCGACCTGCGCGACGAGAGCGGGCGGGACGGCCTGCGGGTGGTGGTCGAGCTGCGCCGCGAGGCCGTGCCGAAGGTGGTGCTCAACAAGCTCTACAAGCACACCGCGACGCAGGTCACGTTCGGCGTGAACGCGATCGCGCTGGTGGACGGGGTGCCGCGGACGCTCGGCCTGCGGGACATGCTGCACCACTACCTGGCCCACCAGAAGGAGGTGGTGACCCGGCGGACGCGCTACCGGCTCAGCCGGGCGGAGCAGCGAGCCCACATCCTGGAGGGGCTGCTGATCGCGATCGGCAACCTCGATGCCGTGATCGTGCTGATCCGCGCCGCCGCCGACCCGGCCGAGGCCCGTGACGGCCTCATCGCCCAGTTCTCGCTGAGCGAGATCCAGGCCCAGGCGATCCTCGACCTGCGCCTGCAGCGGCTCACGCAGCTCGAGGCCGGGAAGATCCAGCAGGAGTACGACGAGGTCCGGGCGCGCATCGCGGAGCTGCGGGCGATCCTCGGCGACGAGGCGCGCGTCTACGCGGTCATCCGCGAGGAGCTCCTGGAGCTGCGCGCCCGCTTCGCGGACGAGCGGCGCACCGAGATCGTCCCCGCCGAGGGCGAGATCGACCTCGAGGACCTGATCGCCGAGCAGGAGATGGTGATCTCGATCTCGCGCGGCGGCTACATCAAGCGGCTGCCCGTCTCCACCTACCGCGCCCAGCGGCGCGGCGGCAAGGGCCTGCGGGGGGTGCGGCTCAAGGAAGAGGACTACATCGACCACCTCTTCATCGCGTCCACCCACCACTACCTGCTCTTCTTCACCAATCAGGGCCGGGTCTACCGGCAGAAGGTCCACGAGCTGCCGCAGGGCGCGCGGGACGCGCGCGGCCGCCACATCGTGAACGTGCTGGCGCTCCAGCCGGACGAGGAGGTCCGGGCGGTGTTCGCCACCCGCGACTACTCCGAGGGCCGCTACCTGGTGCTGGCGACGGCCGGCGGCATGGTCAAGAAGACGGAGTTCAGCGCCTACGACACCATCCTGCGGGAGGCCGGCCTCATCGCGATCAAGCTGCTGGAGGGGGACGAGCTGATCGGCGTCCAGCTGACCGGCGGCGACCAGGACCTCCTGATCGTCTCGAACCGCGGCCAGGCGGCTCGCTTCCACGAGTCGCAGGTGCGGGCGATGGGCCGCGACACGAGCGGCGTGCGGGCGATGACGCTGGAGCCGGGGGGCCGGGTGCTCTCGCTGGTCGTGGCCCGCGACGACGACGACCTGCTGGTCGTCACCGGACACGGCTTCGGCAAGCGCACGCCGATCTCCGACTACCCCCGCAAGGGCCGGCCGACCAAGGGCGTCCGGACGCTCAAGGTCACCGACCGCAAGGGCGAGCTGGTCGCCGCCCGGCCGGTGCGCGAGGGCCAGGAGCTCCTCCTGATCTCGCAGGGGGGGCAGGTCATCCGCATCGCCGTGGACTCCATGCGGCGGACCGGCCGCCTCACCGAGGGCGTACGGCTGTGGGACCTGCCGGCCGACGACCGTGTGAGCCGCGTCGCCTCCGTGGTCGAGGAGAACGGCGACGACGAGGATGACGCGACGACCGGGCCGATCCTCGAGGCCGACCTCGAGGGGGTGCTGCAGCCGGAGCCGGAGGCTGAGGGGCCCGCCGAGCCGGGGCCGGGGCCGGAGCCGGGCGAGGACTGAGGCGCCGCGGGCCGCGTGCCCGCATCACACGTCGGCG
>JAWVEW010000510.1:0-11360 GCA_033856495.1 Miltoncostaeaceae bacterium
GCTGATGCACTCGATCAGGTTCGAGGCGGACGCGGCGTCCGAGCCCACGACCGAGCCCCGGCTGGCCCGCTCCTAGCGAGCGACCAGTCCCTCCACGACAGCAAGGAGAACACGCGCGCGACCGACCTGGTGGACGAGCTGCTCGCCCGCTATGTGGAATGGCGCGAGGACGCCGCCGCCGTCGCGGATCCGCACCGACGCTGGCGCTCGGCGCCGGTGGGCGAGCGCGCGTTGGCCTTCGCGACGTACCGCGCGGCGGTCGACCAGGAGGAGTCGGCGGCCGGCGGCCACAGGTCTCGCTTCGGATGCGAGGGGAGGCGGCAGCCCGGCTCGACCCCGCGGACCGGCCGATTCTCGCGATGCGGCTGGCCGGGTACGCACCCCCGGAGATCGGCGAGACGCTCCAGCTGCCCGTCCGCGCCGTCCGCGACCGCCTGGCGGCGATCATCGCCCGGCTGGATCCGATCGGCACCGCGCACTGACGCGTCGTCCCGAGTTCAGGGCGTCCAGTTCTCGGCGAGCGGGGTGAGCTGGAGCTCGTGGGTCGCGGAGCGCGCGTCCTGGCCGGCCAGGAAGAGGACGGCATCGGCGATCCTGCGCGGGTCGGCCAGGACCTCAGGCGATACGCCGCCGCGCGTCGACCCGTCGAGCGGCTGGATGCCCGCGTCGACGATCAGCAACGTGACCTGGATGCCGCGTGGGCGCAGCTCGAGCGCGGCCGCGTTGGTGATCGCTCGCACGCCGAACGATCCTGCCGCCCACAAGCCGCGGCCCGGCAGCGCGCGCCGCGCCGAGCCGCCGGTGACCTGCACCAGCGTTGCCGGGCGGCCCCCCTGCGCGATCGCGAAGCGCCCACTGGCGGACAGGAACGAGAACGCCGCGCGGGCCGGAGCCGCCGCCCACGAGTCGAAGCCGTCGAGGTCGGCCTCGGCGATCGCGCCGCCACCGAAGGGCCCCGAGCGATCGACGCCGTATGCGGCAGCCGCGTTCACCGCGAGGTCGACGCCCCCGTGAGCGGCGGTCGCCTGCTCCAGCGCGTCGTACACGCTCGCGGGGTCCGTCACGTCGGCGCTCAGCGCGAGCGCGCCGGACGCGCTGACGCCGTCCAAGGTGCTCCGCGACCGGGCGACGCCGGTCACGGCCCAGCCGTCGCTCACCAGAAGGTCGATGACCGCGCGCCCGAGGTTGCGTGCACCGAACACGACTGCACTGCGCTGCTTCGCTTGCGTCTCGCTCATGTTGAACGGATGGTCCCCGCGGCGCCCGTGATTCGTCATCGCCGGATCCCGGTGATCGGCGAGGTTCCGCGGTGCTCCATTCACAGCGGATCACCGTCATCCGGTGATGCCTGCTCACCCACCTGGTGGCAACGCTGCTCGTGCCATGGCCCCGGCAACCCGACGAAGGGAGATCCCGTGAGTACCGAACAGCGAGAGATCGTCGACGCGATCCTGCGCCAGTCGGCCTTCCCCGCCGACAGCGATGTCGACGAGCTGCGGCGACTGTTCCGAGAGGCGGTATCGGCGCTGCCGCTGCCCGCCGGCGTGACCGTGACCGAAGCCGCCCTGGGCGGTGTCCCCACCGCCGAGATCACCGTCGAGGGAATCGAACATCGCCACGTCGTTCTCTACTTCCACGGCGGCGTGTACGTGATCTCGGACGCCTTCCTCGCCGCCGGCCTGGCCTCGGAGGTCGGTCGGCGCACGCACGCCAAGGTCATCTCTGTCGACTACCGGCTGGCGCCCGAGTACCCGTATCCCGCAGCGGTCGACGACGCCCTCGCGGCCTATGAGGCGCTCCTGGACGATGGCATCGCCCCTTCGGACATCGCCTTCGCGGGAGAGTCCGCCGGCGGCGGCCTCGCCATCGCCACCCTGGTCAACGCCCGCGATCACGGGCTCGCCCTGCCGGCCGCGGCGTACCTCATGTCGCCGTATGTCGATCTGACCCTGGCCGGGACGACCATGGATACCAAGCGCGACCTCGACCCGCTGCTCAACCGGGAGCTCCTCGAGCCCCGGGTCGCCGACTACACGGCGGGACAGGACGCCGCACTCGCCCTGATCAGTCCCGTGTTCGCCGACCTGTCCGGCCTGCCGCCCCTGATCATCCAGGCCGGAAGTCACGAGGTCCTGCTCGACGACGCGGTTCGCCTCGCGCAACAGGCCGCCACCGCCGACGTCGACGTCACGCTCGAGATCACGCCTCGCGTTCCCCACGTCTTCCAGGGCTACTCCGCGATGCTCGACGAAGGGGCCGCCGCCCTGGACAGAGCCGGACAGCTCCTGTCGGCGCATCTCGCCGGCGCGGAACGCGTCACCGCATAGCGAGAGGGCGGCTGATGTCCAAGACAGTCCAATTCGACGTTTACGGTGGCACCGACGTCCTTGAGGTGCGCGACGTGGCGCGTCCGGAACCCGGACCCGACCAGGTGCTCGTGGCGGTTCGCGCCGCCGGCATCAATCCCAGCGAGGCGGCGATCCGCACGGGTCGGGTCCGCGAGATCTTCCCCGCGACCTTTCCCAGCGGCCAGGGTTCGGACCTCGCCGGCGTGGTCGAGGAGGTGGGCGCGGGCGTGAAGGGCGTCGCCGCGGGCGACGCGGTGATCGGCTACACCGACAACCGCGCAAGCCACGCCGAGTACGTGCTCGTCGAGGCGGCCAACCTGACGGCGAAGCCCGCGACGGTGCCCTGGGAGGTAGCAGGCGCGCTGTTCGTCGCGGGCGCGACGGGGGTCGCCGCCGTACGCGCCGTGGCCCCGACGGCGGGTGAGGCGGTCGTGATCGCTGGGGCCGGCGGCGGCGTCGGCGTGTTCGCCGTCCAGCTCGCGGTCCGTACGGGCGCACGCGTCATCGCACTCGCGAGCGAACGCCATCACGCCTGGCTGCGCGAGCGCGGCACGGTTCCGGTCGCCTACGGCAATGGCGTCCGCGAGCGCATCGCCGCTGCCGCCGAGGAGATGCCGGTGGCCGCGTTCATCGACCTCGTCGGGCGCGGCTACGTCGAGCTCGCGCTCGAGCTCGGCATCGCGAAGGACCGGATCGACACGATCGTCGACTTCCCCGCAATCCAGAAGTACGGCGTCAAGGGCGACGGCGGCGCGGCCGCGGGAAGCGCGGCGACCCTCGCCGAACTGGCCGAGGCGATCGCGGCGGGCGACCTCGTGGTGCCGATCCAGCGCACCTACCCGCTCACCGAGGTCCGGGCGGCCTTCGCCGAGCTCGAGGCCGGCCACGTCGCGGGGAAGATCGTCCTCATCCCCTGACTCGACCCGAGGAGGGCAGGTCCATCAGGAGCCGTCCGGCTTGTCCATGCCGGCGGCGGCTGCGTCAAGCCTGGGCCGGGGCCGGTCCCGACCCCTGTCGTCCGCTGCTCCATCAGTTCGCGAGCGTGCCGTCGAAGTCGATCGTGGCGTGCGTGCCATCGCAGAACGGCTTGTTCGACGAGCCCCCGCAGCGGCAGATCGACACGGGATCGGGGTGCTCGATCACGCGCCCGTCGGGGGCGGTCAATACCGCCGGGCCGGAGACGATGTAGGGGCCGTCCTCACTGGGTGTGATGGTGACGTCGAGCATGGCGTTGACCTTCCTCAGGTGATCCTGATGGTCTTGGAGAATGGGAGCCGGCGGATCCGTGTCCCGGTGAGTGCCGCGATGGCGTTCGCCAGCGCCGGAGCCACTGACGGGACGGAGACCTCGCCCACGCCGGTCGGACTCTCCGTGGACTCGATCAGGTGGATGTCCATCCGCGGGACGGAGCGCATCCGCGCAATCGGGTAGCGGTCGAAGTTCTGGGTGACGATCTCACCGCCGTCTCCGAGCACCACCTCGCCCCACGCCGCGGCGCTGAGCCCGAACAGGAGCCCGCCCTCGACCTGAGCGCGGACGAGGTCCGGGTTGATGGTGATGCCGCAATCGAGCACGAAGACGATCCGCTCGACGTGGACGCGCCCGCGGGCGTCGAGCGAGACCTCGGTCACGTTGGCGCAGTGGCTGAGGAAGTTCGAGCACGTGATCCCGCGCCCGCGACCCTCCGGTGGCGGGGTGGCCCAGTCGGCGATCTCGGCCGCGAGCTCGAGCGCGCGGAGCGCGCGCGGGCTGTCCGCCAGCAGATCCCGCCGCAGGTCGACCGGGTCGCGGCCGGCCGCGATCGCGAGCTCGTCGATCGCCGACTCGCGCGCGAACTCGGTGTGCGAGTTGCCGACCGATCGCCAAACCATCGTCGGGACGCCGGACTCGAAGTTCGTCGACTCGAGCTTGAAGTTCTCGAACGCGTAGGGCGGGTCGGCGGCGCCGGTCGTCGTGAAGAAGTCGACGCCGTTGGTGAACATCACGTCGCGCACGAACGGCAGGTTCACCGAGGTCGGCTCGGCGACGATCTGCTGGTGGAAGGCCGTCGGCCGCCCGTCCGTGTCGGCCGCCGCCCGGACGCGATGGACGGCCATCGCGCGGTAGCGCCCGGACTTGAAGTCCTCCTCGCGCAGCGACTGGAGCTTGATCGGGTGCTTCCAGCCGAGCGCGCGAGCGACCTGCACGGCCTCCGCCGTGGGGTCGTGCTCGGAGCTCGAGTGCAGCCCGAACGACCCCCCGGCGAACGTGACATGAACCTCGACCCGATCCTTGTCGATGCGGGCGGCTCCAGCGGCCGACATCCGGGCGTACTCGGGCGATTCGGTGCCCGTCCAGACCTCGAGGAGGCCGTCCTCGCGCATCCGGCACGCCGCGTTGTTCGGCTCCATCGCCGCGTGGGCCAGATAGGGCAGCTCGTAGATCCCGTCGATCACCGTCGGCGCGTCGGCGAGCGCCTGTCCGGCATCGCCGTCGTCGCGCGCGACCACCGCCTGCTTGCCCGATTCGAGCAAGCGCAGATGCTCGGCCAGGAGCTCGGCCGAGCTGCGCCGCTCGGCGTTCGTGTCGTCCCATTCCACCGTGAGGGCGCGCACGCCGCGTATCGCGTCCGCGACCGTGTCGCCGACCACGGCGACGCCCTCATCGATCGGGACCACCGCGGTGACGCCGGGCTCGGCGAGCGCCGCCCGATCGTCAAGCCACGCGACCGTCGCGCCGAACTGCGGCGGGTGGAGCACGACCGCCGTAAGCATCCCCGGCAGGCTCACGTCGATCGTGAACGGAGTGGTGCCGAGGATCTTCGGGACAGCGTCGACACGCAACCGGCCTTCCGCTCCGATCAGCCGGTAGTCCGACCGGTCCTTCGGCTGGACGCCGTCGGGAACCGGGAGCTGTTCGGCGCGTGCCGCGAGCTGCGCGAACGTCGCCTCCTTGCCGCTCGCGTGGCGTACGACACCGAACTCGAACTCGACCTCGTTCGCGGGCACGTCCCAAAGCTCGGCTGCGGCGGCGGCGAGCCGGGCCCGCGCTTGCGCCGCCACCAAGCGGTAGCGGGCCCAGAACCCCTTCGTCGAGTTGGACGCACCTGTGATCTGGAGTGCCCCGCCGGAGTCGGGGTTTCCGTAGACGTCGCGGGGCGGCCCGCCGCCGTTGGCGGCATTGACGACCCGGACCGAGTCGAAGTCGGCGTCGAGCTCCTCGGCCACGATCGTGGCCAGCCCGGTGTGGATCCCCTGGCCCATCTCGATCTGGCTGGAGTACGCGACGATCGTCCCGTCCTCGCGGATGCGGATGTACGGGTGCACCGGGTCCGCCAGCTCATCCGCCGTCAGCCGCCGCACGTCCGGGTCCGGCGCGATGACGAGCGGACCCGGCAGCTCGCCTGCAGCGAGCGTGTCGGCCGCCTCGTGAATCGCGGCCCGGACGCGCGGATAGGTGCCGCAGCGGCACAGGTTCCCGCTCATCCACGCGTCGATCTTCGGATCGTCGGGGGACGGGTCCGAGTCGAGCAGCGCCACCGCGGCCAGCGTTTGCCCGGGCTGGCAGTAACCGCACTGCACGACATTGGCGCGGTGCCACGCGTCGCGGACCGCGTCGAGCACGGGACCCGAGGATCCCTCGACCGTGGTCACGGTCTTGCCCAGCGCCTGCTCCGTCGTGGTCTGGCAGGACTTCGTGTTGCGGCCGTCGATCAGGACGGTGCACGCCGCACAGAAGCCGGCGCCACAGCCGAACTTCGTGCCGCGCAGTTCAAGGACGTCCCGGAGCACCCACAGCAGCGGGTTCTTCGCGTGGCGGTCGTCGACCTCGACCTCCGAGCCGTTGACGACAAGCTTCATCTGAGATGTCCCTCGAGGGGACTCGCGGGCGCGGTTCGCATGGGCCGCACGATCGCCCCGGCCCAGGTGAGGCGTCGTCACCGGATGGTGGTGATCGCCGGCTTCGGGCTCTTGCGCCCGACCAGCGCCCACCCCGCGCCGGCGACACCGGGGCCGACGAGGATGGCGAAGCCGAGCACGGTGTCCCGCGCGCTCACCCCTCGGTCGAGCGCAACCCCGGCTCCGATAACCGGGATCGAGAGCCCGATGAAGAGCGCGATCAGCAACTGCGACGTCATCGCCAGGCGCTGCTCGGGCGGCGCGGCTTCGAGCACGAGCCCGGTCGTTCCCTTGAAGACGGCACCGGCGCCGGCGCCGATCAGCGCGCCGGCGATCAGAAAGAGGGCGAGGCTCGGTGTCGACAGCCGCACGGCGGTCACGAGCAGCGTCAGACCGATCAGCATCGACGTCGTGCCCAGTGCGAGGACGCGCGGGGCCGGCAGTCTCGTCGTTGCCAGCTGGGCTGCGACGCCCATGGAGAAGACCACGAACAACGTCGCGCCCGCGAGCGCGTGTGACGGATGGCCCAGCGTCGCGGCCAGGAAGAGCCCGGCCAGACCGGCGAACAGTCCATTCGCCGAGAAGGCGGCAAGGGTCGCCGCCGCGGCGGGAAGCGGGATCCGGGCCGAAAGCAGCGAGCTGCTCGGTTGACCGCCGGCCGCGCCGGTCTCGGGCGCGCTCGCCAGGCCGAGCAGAGCCACTGCGCCGAATGCGACGAAGAGCAGGTAGGGCACCGTGAGCGGCGCCCGAGCCCACTGCGCGAGACAGCCGGCGACCAGCGGACCGATCCCGAGCGCGCCGACGCTCACCGACGTCCCGATGTTGCGGGCGGGGACGATCGAGCCGTTCGGATCCTGGCGGACCCGCAGCTCGATCAGGTAGGTGGTGGCGGTGCCGGAGACCAGCCCGACCGCCACGCCGGTCGTCAAGCGTCCGAGCAGCAGGCCCGGCAGTTCCTTCCACGCCGCCAGCAGCCCCGCCGAGGCCATCATGGTCGCCACCGCGGCGAGCATCACGCCCCGGCGTCCGATGCGCCTGGCGATCGAGGGCACCAACAGCAGCGCGGCGATCACCCCACCCGCGAAGATGGCGTAGACGATCGTGATGGTGAAGGCCGAGAGGTCGTCGCGCACCCGGTAGAGGCCGTAGAGCGGACTGGGCAGCGTGGCGAACGCCATGACGATCATGAAGGCGAACGCCACGACCCAGAACCCGCTGGCGGCTCGCCTGGCCACCGTCACCGGCAGCGCGAGGGGGTTGTCGCTCGACATCACCACACCTTCATCCCGCCGTCGACGACGAGGTCGATGCCCGTGACGTAGGAGCTCTCGTCGGAGGCCAGGAACAGCGCGACGTTCGCCACCTCTTCCGGCTGGCCGAATCGCCCGAGCAGCGTCCGGCCGCGCATCTGGCTCGCCCACTCGCCGTCCTGCAGCTCCCCCCAGGTGGCGTTGCTTTCAATCAGGCCGGGCGAGATCGAGTTGACGCGGATCCCGTGCTCGCTTCCCTCGAGCGCGAGCTGCCGGGACATTCCGACGATCCCGGCCTTGTTCGTCGGGTGCGACAGCGACGCGAGCTGCTTGAAGCTGAGCGACCCGTTCAGCGACGCCATGTTCACGACGACGCCGTGGCTGGCCTTCAGGTGCGGCCATGCCGCGCGGGTGAGGTAGAAGACCAGGTCGACCTCGTCATGGCGGGCGGCGTCCCAGTCCTGGTCGGTGACGCTCTCGAGCCCCCCGAAGTGCGTCTTGGCGGCGAGGTTGAACAGCACGTCGATCCGGCCGAACTCGCTGACCGCCAGCTCGACGAGCCGCGCGCAGTCGGCCGGATCGCTGAGCCGACACGGCTGGAGCGACACCATGCGGCCGTCCGCGGCCCGGACGAGCTCGGCCGTCTCTTCGGCCGGCTCGACAGCGACGTCGCAGCCGACGACCATGCCCCCTTCGCGAGCGAAGGTCAGCGCCGTCGCCCGGCCCATGCTGCCGCCGGTGCCGGTGACGACGCAGACCCTTCCTTCGGGCCGGCCGGCCATCAGCGCGCGGGTTGGCCTGCTGCCGCGGGTTTCTCCGCCTCGGCGACGCCCACCTGGTCGGTCAGCTTCGGGGCTTCCCGGAAGTACCAGTAGATGACGTCGAGTGCGGGGCCGGCGAGCGGGCCGGCCCAGTCGCGGAACAGTTCGGTCGTGACCGCGAGCGCGGTGGTCGGCACCGCGCCGGCGAGCGCCAGGCGCTCGATGCCGGTGCGGTGCGCCGCTTGCGATCGCCCTCCGACGGCGTCGGTCACGTACATCACGTCGTAGCCGTCCTCGAGAGCCTGGACGCTCGCGAAGGTGAGGCAGATCTCCGTGTGGAGGCCGCCGACGATCAGGCGCTTGCGGCGCATTCCTCTGCCGTCCAGACCCCGAGATCGCTCGTCATCTCCTGTCTCCTTCTCTGTCGCGGCGGTTGACGACCGGACGGCACGATCGAGGCGACCAAGGTGACCCGGCGTCACCGGATGACGGTGGTTCCTTCAGCCTCGTAGTGTCATCTTGGTTTCTGCGTGACGCATTGGACTTCGAGGAGGTCAAGACCGAGGGCCTCGATCTGGGCAATGACGCCGAACAGCGCGGCGCGGTCCTCGAGCACACCGGTCAGCACGGTGTCGCCGGCCGTGCACTCGGAAGCCATCGACGGAAAGGCAGAGAGGGCGGTAGCTCCGAGGCGGCCCTTGATCCGGATCGCGTACAAGCCCAGTGCCGTGGCCACGCGAGCAGTCTGCGGCCCTATCTGGTGAGGCGACAACGCCTGAATCCGGTGATCGCGCCTACGCCGGCGCGCGCTCTATCGCGGCTCTCGTCGCGAGCCCGCGGTCGAAAGGAGGCGCAGCTCCCGCGCCCGTCGAACGGCGGCAGAGCGATCACGCGCACCGAGCTTCGAGTAGATGTGGCGGATGTGTGTGTTGACGGTGTTGACGGAGACGTAGAGCTCGTGCGCGATGTCGAGCCGCGTCATGTTCGTCGGCAGGTGACGCAGGACGCGAAGCTCGCTCGGGCTGAGCTCCTCCGGCTGCGCCAGTGGGTGGTGGCCGTTGGTGCTCGGGGCGCGGGTGCTGCGTAGCACGTCGACGATGTCGGCGCGGAGGGCGCCGTGGGCCGTTTCGTGGCGCGGGAGCGCGTCGACGAGCTCCGCTGCTTCGGTCAAGGCGAACGGGAAGATCAGCCGGTCCGGCTCGGCGGCGGCGAGCGCTTGTTCGGCGGCGGCCGCGGCGGCGGCCCGGTCTCCCAGCGCGAGGTGCGCGATGCCGGCGCGCAGATGCGTCTCGACGAGGGTGAACGCGGGGCCGGTCGGGGGCGTGAGCTCGGGAACGTCTCGAAGGACGTCCAGCGCACCGGCGGGGTCTCCCTCCGCCATGCAGATCGCTGCCCGCGTGTTGTAGATGAAACCGATGGGACCGGGTTCGGCGGAGAGTCCGGTCAGTGTCTCGCGCGCCTCATCGGGCATCCCGAGCCGAGCCTGCGTGGCGGCGAGCCATCCGACGACCGGCGTCGCGAAGGCGCGCACGCCTGTGAGCAGCGACTGCGTGTGCGCTCCGGCCGCGAAAGCGTCGAGCGCCGCGTGATGCTGCCCGCGAGCGGCGTGCAGCTGGCCCGTCACCAGGTGCAGCAGCACCGCGGCGGCCGGGTCGATCTGTGGCTCGGCGACTTCCCGGGCGCGCCGCAGCGCGCGCTCTCCTTCGTCGAACTCTCCCATCCAGATCGCCCAGAAGGCAACCGCCCCAAACGCGGGCGCGAGGATGGGCCGATCGCCCAAGCCATGGCGTTCGGCCAGGGCGACCGCCTGACGCCCCCGTTCGCGCGCGCTCGCGAGCGAGACGCGCGTTGTCGGGAAGATCTGGTGCGCGCGACACGCGACCTCGAGGTAGGGCCGGCCGATCGCCTGAGCGAGCGCGGCGCCCTCGGAAAGGTGCCGCTCGGCATCGTCAAATCGCCGAGACCAAACCTCGACGATCCCGAGATTCAGCAGCGCAACCGCCCGCAGGTCGCTTCCCAACGCGACCGGTCCGCTCGACTCCTCTGAGAGCGAGGCATCGAGCAGGTTCACCTGCTCGATCACCTCCGCGAACTGGCCGCTGCGCCGCGCCAGTGAGAGCCGCAGAGACGCGATGCCCACGGCGAGACGCCGGCGGCGCGCCGGCGGAGCGCCCTCGAGGTGCGTCTCGGCCAGCGCCAGCTGGGCGGCCGCTTCCGCCAAGCGCCCGTGGTTCAGCTCACTCGCCGCGTGCGCCAGCGCCAGGTCGGGATGATCGGCCGACGCACCCTCAGGAAACGCCTGGAGCACCGCGTCGATCGTCCCCGCCTGGCCGTCGAGCACCCAACCGAAGGAGCGGTCGGCGACGAGTCGGGCGGCATCGGGCCAGTCGCCGGCCGCAAGCGTGTGCCGCACCGCTTCGACGACCCCCCCGTGGTCGGCGAACCATTGAGCGGCCCGCCGATGCAGGTCAGGAACCTCGTCCGCCGATGTCCGGCGCAGCTCCAGACGCAGGAAGTCGGTCAGGAGCTGGTGGTAACGAAACCATGTCCGCTGAGCATCGAGCGACACGACGAACGCGTTGGCAGCCTCGAGCTCGAGCAGCATCTGCTCCGCGCCCGCCCGGCCCGCCAGCAGATCGGCGAGCTCACCGTCGAGGCGGTCGACGATCGAGGTTCGCAACAGCATGCGCTGGACGTCTCTCGGCTGGCGTTCGAGCATCTCGGCCATCAGGTATTCGCCGATCGCCCGGTCGGTGCCGGAGAACTCGGCGACGAAGCGCTCCGGGTCCGGGTGACCGTCGAGCGAGATCGCGGCCAGGCGCAGGCCCGCGGCCCAACCCTCGGTTCGCTCGTGCAACGCTCGCGTCCCGGCGTCGGAGAGATCGACCCCCGACGCCGCGAGGAGCTCGCGGGTCTCGCGCTCCGTGAACCGGAGATCACCGCCGCGGATCTCGGCGATCTCGTCGGCCAGCCTGAGTCGGTGCAGTCTGATCACCGGATCCCGGCGAGACGACAGCACGACTCGCGCCGGGTCCGGCAGGGCCGTCAACAGGTGTTCGAGCTGCCCGAGGGCTTCCCGGGCTCTCAGCTCGTGGAGGTCGTCGATGATCAGCACGAGCGGTA
>JAWVEW010000511.1:0-3327 GCA_033856495.1 Miltoncostaeaceae bacterium
CTGGCCGAGGAAGACGGGGATCGCGATGGCCGCGAGGATCCCGATGATGATGACGACGACCAGAAGCTCGATGAGGGTGAAACCCTTCTGCTCCCGGGCGCGGCGACGAAGCCGCTGGATCATGTGCGCTCCTCCATGAGTACGTTGTCGCGCCGCCTCTTGCGGCGCTCGCGCTGCGTGACCCGGGATCGGATCTCGCTCTGCACACCAATCATCGACGGGCCGACGGCGCGCTTGAGGAAATGTGCACACCGTTCGTGCGGCCGGTCACCACGTCCCCCCCGCCCCTCCGCCGGCCGGCGCCCAGTCCCGGACCGCTCCGACGGCGCTCCTGACATAGGTGAAGACGTGACCCGACGCGCTCTCGGTGGTGAGCACGTAGCCCGTGCCGGAGAGGCCCGACACCTGCACCTGATCGCTCGACGCGAGCGCGCCGGCGGCGGTCTGCCACCCGATGGAGGGCTCGACCGCCGTCAGCTGGAGGGTGGTCACGCCGCTGAAGTCCTCGCTGTAGACCTCGAGGGCCGCTGCCGCGTTGCGCAGCAGCGACTTGGCGCCGGCGTCGCCGGCCTTCTCACGCTGCCCGAGGAAGATGGGGATCGTGATCGCTGCGAGGATGCCGATGATGAGCACCACGACCAGCAGCTCGACGAGGGTGAACCCCCCCGGCTCCCGGGCGCGGCGGCGAAGCCGTTGAAGCATCGTGTCTCCCTGAAGAATGCGGCGGCCAGGCCGGTCGGCGCGCGCGCGCTCCGCCCGGCGATGGACCTTCGTTCACCCATCGACGCGGAACCCGTTTCAGGTGAGCTGCGGCGGCCCGGCCGGGGTCGGCGGCGCCGCGGGTGAGGATAAGCTCAGGCGATGGCCGCTGCCTCCCCCGCCCCCGGGCGGATCATCCTCGTCACCGACGGCGCCTGCTCCGGCAACGGCCGCGACGACCCGCGCGGCGGCTGGGCCGCGATCGTGACCGCCCCGGGGAAGGACGAGATCGTGCTGAGCGGCAGCGAGGCGCCCAGCACCAACAACCGCATGGAGCTGACGGCCGCGATCGAGGGCCTGCGCGCGATCCCGGACGGCTCGGACGTCGAGCTCGTCACCGACGCCGCCTACGTCGCGCACGCGCTCGAGAAGGGCTGGCTGCGCTCCTGGCAGCGCAACGGCTGGGTCACCAGCGCGCGCAAGCCGGTCGCCAACCGCGACCTGTGGGAGCAGGTGATCGCGCAGATCGGGCGCATGCGCAGCGTCAGCCCGGTGCTGGTGCGCGGCCACGCGGGCCACCCGGCCAACGAGCGCGCGGACCGCCTCGCCCAGGCGGCCGCCGTCGGAGCGGGCGCGGACCCCCCGTAGGCCCGTGGGGATGATCCGCCGGCGCCGCGAGGGCGCTCCCGGCTGGAGCTGGGACGGGGTCGAGCCCCGGGCCTACGCCAACGGCGCCGAGCGCCACCTCCTGGTCGGCGCCGGCGATGGCGCCGGTCAGGTCGAGCTGCGCTACTTCGAGATCCCGGCCGGCGGCGCATCCTCCCTCGAGCGCCACCCGCACGAGCACGCGGTGCTGATCCTCCACGGGTCGGGAACGGTGCTCCTGGGCGAGGCCGTCCAGCCGGTGGGCAGCGGCGACGCGGTGTTCGTCGCCTCCGACGAGCAGCACCAGTTCCGGGCCGGGCCGGACGGGCCGCTCGGGTTCGCCTGCGCGGTGGCCGCCCGCCGGTGAGGGCGCCGGGCCGGCGAGGCTCAGCCGGCGGCCGACTCCAGCCGCGCGACCTCGTCCGGATCGAGCGTCAACGCCGCGACGCCGACCAGGTCACGGACCTGCTCGGGGCGGGTCGCGCTGGCGATCGGCGCCCCCACCGTGGGCTGCGACAGCAGCCAGGCGAGCGCCACCTGGGCCGGTGTCGCGCCGTGCGCCGCGGCCACCTCGTCGAGCGCCGCCAGGAGCCGCAGGCCGCGATCGTTCATCGCCGTCCGGGCCACACCGGACGCGCGCACGCTCTCCGGCAGCGCCTGCCCCGGGCGGTACTTGCCGGTGAGGAAGCCCCGCGCGAGGGCGTAGTAGGGACAGGTGGAGATGCCCTCGGCCGCGGCGATCGCCTCCAGCTCGCCCTCGTAGGCGTCGCGCTCCAGCAGGTTGTAGTGGGGCTGCAGCACCTGGTAGCGCGCCAGGCCCTGCCGGTCGCTGACATCGAGCGCCTCGCGCAGGCCCGCGGGGGAGTAGTTCGAGGCGCCGATCGCGCCCACCAGCCCCTCGCGCACCAGCTCGTCGAACGCTGCGAGGGTCTCTTCCTGCGATGTCTCGGGGTCCTCGTAATGCGCGTAGTAGAGGTCGATGCGGTCGGTCTGCAGGCGGCGCAGCGAGCCCTCGACCGCCTCCCGGATGCGCTCGGGGCGCAGGCCGCGCGCCATCGGGCCGCCCTGCATCGTGGCCCCGACCTTCGTGGCCAGGACGACCTGGTCCCGGTTGCCGCGCCGGCGCATCCAGTCGCCGATGATCGTCTCCGACTCGCCGCCGGAGTTCCCGGGCGCCCAGCCCGAGTAGCACTCGGCGGTGTCGAGGAAGTTCCCGCCGGCGTCGGCGTAGGCGTCGAGCACCGCGTCCGAGGCCGCCTGGTCGGCGCTCCAGCCGAACACGTTGCCGCCCAGGCAGAGCGGGTGGACCCGGAGCCCGGTCCGGCCGAGAGGTCGCAGGAGGTCCATCGCGCGATCCTACGGAAGCGGCTTCGCCGGAAGCCCGATCGGCCGCGCGCCCCGCACGACCAGCCGCGCCGCGTAGCTGGCGTCGCCCCGCGCCGAGGTGGCGAAGAGCAGCGCCGCGCCGCCCGCGCCGATCACCCGCCAGCTCGGCGCCGCGACGTTCGAGAGCGGGACCGAGCGACGCCCGATGTTCAGGCTCACGCTGTGCGGCTTGAAGCCGAGGTGGAACCGGACGAGCTCTCCCGCGCGCAGCCGGATCGTCGGCAGGTCGCGCCGGTGCTGGGGCGCCATGAAGTCGACGCAGAGACCCGTGCCGGCGCCTGACGCTCCGCGCCTGGTCCAGCAGTAGCTCGAGAACGCGAGCCAGCGGTCGCCGGCCCGCGTCTGGACCCAGGCCGGAGGGGGGCCGGCCGAGGTGGGCGCGGGCGCGATCGGTCGGCCGCCCGCCAGCCCTCCGAGGGCGATCCAGGCAGCGATCGCAACCGACGTCCCGCCGACGAGCCGCACCCCAGCCTCCCCCGGGGCCGCATGGTCCTCGGTCAAGCCTAACCCGGCTCCGGGACGCCATCCGCGGACGACTCGGTGCGGGAGCCGAGGGGGACCAGTCTGGTGCCGCTTGCCTTGAAGGTCGCGACCGCC
>JAWVEW010000512.1:0-2956 GCA_033856495.1 Miltoncostaeaceae bacterium
GGCGTCGTCGAGGGCGAGGCGGACCTTCCAGACAAGCTCGGGGACGACGCCGGTGGGGGTGAAGCGGCCCATCTCGTGCCACAGCGCGCGGTCCACCATCGTGCTCGCCGTGTCCAGCCGCACGCCCCAGAGGCGGTCCCCAAGCGCGTCCGCCACCTCGAGCGCCGTCCGTACCGAGTCGTTCTCGAAATCGACCAACACGGTCACGTTGAGCTCCCCGGCGAAGCGGTCCGCGAACTTGCGGGCCGCCAGCACCGTGTCGCCGCCGTACGCGGCGATCAGCCCGTGCGGCACCGTGCCCATCCCCTTTCCGCCCCACCAGGACGCCTGGGCGTCGGTGGAGACGCCGATCGCGCCGGCCACGTGCGCCGCCCAGCCGTCGCCGGTCTGCACCTGCCAGTGGTCGAAGCGGGCCGGGAAATAGAGGATCGGCTTGCCGTTGGCGGCCTTCACCACGGCGCGCACGTTGCGGCTGATGAGGGTGCGGCGCGCCAGGACGCCGAGGTAGAGCGTCTCCAGATGGACGAACAGCGAGTAGTCGCCGGCGACCGTCAGCACCGGCTCCCAGGGAACGACCTCGTCGCCGTCGTGGAGCGCCCGCACCTCGAGCTGGTCCCAGCCGGACTGCCAGCGCCGCCGGCCCGAGCGGGTCGGCAGCTCCCGGCCCGAGCACAGCTTCAGGATCGCGATCGCCTCGTCCATCCCGCCCAGGACCGAGTGCTGGCGCTGGAAGACCTGCATCAGCACCTGGGGGTGCATGTCGTCGCTCAGGAGGACCTCGCGGGTCATCGTGAAGTAGGCGTCGCTGTAGTAGCCGGCGCGCATCTTCTCCACGGGGAGCTGGAAGGTCTCTGGCGGCAGCCGCTGGCGCCGCTCCGCGCGCGTCGGGGTCGACGTCACGACGCAACCGCCGGCCCGGCGGCGAAGCTCCGGCGCAGCGCGTCCAGCATCTCGACGTACATCCGGGCCTGCGCCTTGTCGCTGAAGGTCAGACGCAGCGTGAAGCCGAGCGGCCCCCGCGCGGAGGCGTTGAGCGTGACCCGGGTCCTGTCGCCCTCCGCCGCGAGCGTGGTCTCGGTGGCCGCCCTCAGGCCCAGGGCGCGGGCCTCCCAGGAGAGCTCGGCCCCGGGGAGGACCGCCGTGAGCGTCGGACGCGTCCAGAAGTCCCGTCCGCCCGGGTGGCGCAGCTGCAGGGCGAGGCTGGTGCCGGGTGCGAGCGGGCCGTCGAGCCTGGCCGAGACGCAGTAGGGGTTCCAGCCGGGCCATCCGGCGAGGTCCGACCAGCGCGCCCAGGCCTCCGCCGGCGCGGCGGGCACCAGCACCGTGGCCGAGACGCTCACCCTCTGTCCGGGCGCGCCTCGGCCCGCAGCAGCTCGTCCATCGCGGCCCGGCCCACCGACAGGTCGCGCTCGCCCGGCTCCCGCGTCGAGAAGCCGCTCTGGAGGGCGTGCCCGACGGCGTGGATGGTCCGCGAGACCGGGTGCCGAGGCCGCCGCGCGGAGAAGGCGAAGATCTCGAAGGCGGCCCCCACCGCCACCGCCGCGGCGCCGCTGCGCGTCAGCATCCGCCGACGACCGCCGACGGCCCGGGCGGCTGCGTTGGCCAGCGTCGTGGTGACGAGCAGGGGCAGGATGAGGTTGCTGCCGCAGCGATCGTGCTCCTTGGCCTGATCCGCCGCGTGGGCAAGTCCGTCGGCGCCACCGGCCTCGTAGGCCGCGATGCTCTTGTGCTCGACGCCGTGCCAGATCGCCGCCTCGGAGCGGCGGACCGCCACCAGGGCCGGCGCCAGGCTCGAGAGCGCGCCGATCGCCTCCTGCGCCAGCACGGACCCGACCCGCCGCCGCGAGATGGCCGCCACGATCAGAGACGCCACCACCGTGGCGCCGACCGCCCGGTCCTCGACCGCGAGCCGCGCCTGCGGCAGTCCGCGCCGCGCCACCGGCACCACCGCCATCGCCTCGCCGAGCCGGATGAGGCCGCGCACGAGCGGGGCGTCCGCCAGCGCCCGAAACGGGCCGGCCGCCAGACGGGGCTTCCGGCCGGAGGCCACCAGCACCGTGCCGTCGCGGTCGCGGACGGCCGCGGCCCAGTGGACCGGTCCGTGGACGAGGAGGCCATTGGCGAGCGCCATCCCGCCCAGCCGGTTGCGCGGTTCCTGATCAGGCATCCCGCTCACTGTAGCTCAGCGCCCCCGGACCTTCGTCACCGCCCGCCGACGCCCGCGGCCGGCCTGCCGCGTTTGGGAAACGGGCGCCGGCGCTCAATGTTCACCCGACACGGGGAGGCGCGGCCACGAGGCGCGGAGGAGCCATGGCCGACGTCGCGATCGCGAACCTGGACGGGTGGGGCGGGCGCGGCCGCGCAGCCCCGGCTCAGCCCTCCGCCGCGGCGGCGCGGCGGGCCAGCGAGCGCCGCTCCGCCGCGATCCGTCCCGCCACCGGGGTCGAGCGGTCGAGGAAGGTCATCGTCGCCGCGATCGCGCGGTGCCCGGCCTCCTCGTCGATCAGGCGATGCATCTCCAACGCGACCGCCCGGTAGGCGTCGTGCCCCTGGGGCTGGCTGCGCAGCTCGATCAGGTGCATCGCCTCACGGGCGTTCATCGTCATGGCGAACCGGATGCGGTGCGCCATCGTGACCGCGTAGGCGGCCTCGGTCGGGAACGGCCCCGCCAGCTGCCGCGCCAGCGCGGCGCAGGCCTCCTGGCGCTGGGCGTACGCCTCCTCCGCGCCGGCCGCCGCCACCTCCGCCGGGACGTCGTACCCGAGGTCGGGTCCCAGCGGCTGCGCCTGGATGCTCAGCATCCGGTGGCGCTGGAGGTCCCTGTACGCGCCGTAGTCGCAGACCACCTCGAAGGTGTACGACGTGGCCTCGAGCGCCCGGCCCGGCTTCTGGCGGCGGTCGCCGCGCTCGCCGGCGTACGCGGCGAGGACGCGCGCCCGCTCGATCGTCGACAGTG
>JAWVEW010000513.1:0-2663 GCA_033856495.1 Miltoncostaeaceae bacterium
CGGGGGCCGAGCGGGGCAAGGACGCGGCAGCCGCCGCGACCGCCCGCCGTGCCGCGCCGGCCCGCGCGCTCAGCGCGCCCCCGTCCGCGTCAATGCGCGCAGGCGGGCGGAGCGCGAGCGCGGGTTCCGCTCCAGCTCCTCGCGGCCCGGCCGCAGCGCCCGGGGCGTGAGCGACTTCGCCCGCGGCACCCGGCCGCAGCCGCAGACCGGGAGCTCGGGCGGACAGATGCAGCCCCGGGTCTGCGCCTGGACGAAGCGCTTGACGAGCCGGTCCTCCAGCGAGTGGAACGCGAGCACCGCCATCCGGCCGCCCGGCGCCAGCAGCTCGAAGCCCGCGTCGAGCCCGGTCGCCAGGCTCGCCAGCTCGTCGTTGACCGCGATCCTCAGCGCCTGGAAGACCCGCTTGGCCGGATGCCCGCCGGCGAAGAGCGCCGGCGTCGGCAGCGCCGAGCGGATCACCTCGACCAGGTCGGCCGTCGTGACCAGCGGCGCGGTCGCCCGCCGGCGCACGATCGCGCGGGCGATCGCGCCGGCGTGGCGCTCCTCCCCCAGCACGCGGAAGATGCCGGCCAGCTCCGCCTCGCCGGCCTCGGCGACCAGATCGGCGGCCGAGCGCGGCTGGCCGGGGTCCATTCGCATGTCGAGCGGCGCCTGGCGCGAGTACGAGAAGCCCCGCTCGGGACGGTCCACCTGCATCGAGGAGAGGCCGAGGTCCATGAGGAGCGCGTCCGCCCGCAGCCCCTCCGCCACCAGCTCCGGCAACGCGTCGGCCATGTTCCGGCGCAGGAAGCGGACCCGGCACTCGACCCTCGCCGCGAGCGCCTCGACGTGCTCCGCGACCGTCGGGTCGAGGTCGATCGCGATGTAGCAGCCGGTCGGCCCGAGCGCCGGCGCGAGCCGGGCCGCGTGCCCGCCGGCGCCGAAGGTGCAGTCCACGACGGTGGTGCCCGGCGCCGGGGCGAGCAGCCGCAGCACCTCCTCCGCCATGACCGGCTGGTGGGGCCGGCCGGAGGGGGGGGTCAGCTCGGCCAGCGCGTCGGCGGCCGTGGGAAGGGATCCGGATGAGGACATGGGCGTCCGTTCGGCGGTAGCGAGGGCGGCGGCGGCGACGGCCACGGACTCAGGGGATCCGCTCGGCGAGGCGCTTTGCCCGGACCGAGACGCCCTCGCTGCGCAACCGCTCGAAGCGATCGGCGAGCCGGCCGGGCTCCCACAGCTCCAGGTACTCGCCGGCGCCCACCACCTTCACGCGGCCGCTCAGGTCCGCGTGGTCGCGCAGCTGCTGCGGGACCAGCACCCGGCCCTGGCGGTCGAGGGCCTCCTGATCGAAGGCGCCCGCCAGCAGGTAGCGGCGCAGCTCGCGCTGATCGTCGTCCAGGACGCTCATGCTCCCGAAGGTCCTCTCGATGAGGTCGCCCCACTCGTGCCGGGGAACGACCACCAGGCAGTCGTCGAGCCACCAGGCCATCGTCGCGCCGTCGGAGAAGGGCTCCCGCAGTCGGGCGGGAATGGCCAGGCGGGATCGATCGTCGAGGGTGCATTCATAGGTGCCGCTGAGCAGCCGGCGTTGCATGCCGCCCCACGCTAACCCACTGTTCCCCACAAAACAACGCTCATTCCCCCCTCACGCCCCCCAGAGGGCCGGTTGTGCGTGCGACGCGCGTTGCGAAGCGCCGCTTCGTGCAACGCGCGTTCGACGACGGGCCCTGCCGAGCCCGGATAGAACGCTTGTTCGCGTCCGATGGCGCCGCTATCGTCGTCTGCATGTCGACCGTCGCACCCTCCGCCGCGCCCGCCCGCCAGCCCCGGCTGCAGGGGCAGGCCCGCCTGCTCGCACCGCCGTCCCGCCCTCACCTTCACCTGGTCCCGCCGCCCGTGCGGCCCGCACCCACCCGACCCGCGGAGCTCGCGCGGGGCGCCGCCGCCCTGTGCGGCGGCCTCGCGATCGGCTTCGCGCTCGCGGGCGCCGTCCAGCAGCCGTTCGGCCGCGGCGGCACCCTCCTCCTCGTGGCGCTGCTCGCAGCCCTGGCCGCCGGCGCGGCTTGGCTCGCCGCCCGCTCGCTGTCCCCCTCGCACCGCCCCCGCCCGTCGCGGCGCTGAGCCTGAATCCACCGATTGCAGCCGTAATCGCGCCGCCGATGGCGCATCGCACGGCCGGCGGCGGGTGCACGGCACATCGGCGCGATCGCCCTTGCGAGGCCGCACCCGCGGCCCATCTGGAACAGATCGGTGGATTCAGGCTGAGGCGGGGGGCGCTGGCGGGCGCCGTCGCGGCGGCGGTGTGGGCGGCGTGCGAGCCGCTCGCCGGCCGGGCCTTCGGGACCCGTTACTCGGACCTGCGCCTGCTCGGCGCTGCGGTGTGCCCGGGCCCGCGCTGGCGCGCCGCGGGCCTTGCGCTCCACCTGGCCAACGGCGCGCTCTTCGGCGCGGCCTTCGCGCGCCTCGGCTGGCGGGGCTGGCGACGGGGCGTCGCGGCCGCCGAGGTCGAGGGCCTGCTCGCCTGGCCGGCCATGGCGCTGGCGGACCGGCGCCACCCCGACCGGCGCGACGGGACCTGGCCCCGGCTGCTCACCGACCGCCGGGTCTTCGCCCAGGAGCTCGTCATACGGCGCGTCTCCATCGCGCAGGTGAGCCAATGCGGCGCGCACCGTGTCGGGCGTATG
>JAWVEW010000514.1:0-8595 GCA_033856495.1 Miltoncostaeaceae bacterium
CCACGGGGAGATTTCTCAGCGACCCCTAAGGGGCTGTCAAAGAACGAGGTCCACGTCGTCAGGCGTGCGGGAACCGAGCTCCTCGAGGACGCAGGGAGCGCCGATCGCAGCGCGATCGGCGCGACCGAGGACAACGAGGAGCGATGCGTTCAAGGCCGCCTGACGGTGTGGGCCTTCTCTGACCGGCTCTTAGTAGGGTACCGGCGTGACGGTCGTCCGCTACGCGTTGGTCGCGCGCGCCCACGGTCCGTGGTGGACCGCGTGGACCGACGCCGGAGTCTGCGCCAGCTCGTGGGGCAGCTGGGAGGAGGAGCGCTTCCGCGGCTTCCTCGACGCCCACCACGACGGCCCCGTCCGCCGCGGCGACCCGGCGGAGGCGCCCGAGGGCATCGACTGGCGCTTCGTCCGCCCGGGCTTTCGTCGCGACGTGCTGCAGGCCTGCGCGGAGATCCCGGCCGGCGAGGTGCGCACCTACGGCGAGCTGGCGGCCGACGCCGGCTATCCGGGCGCGGCACGGGCGGTCGGCACCGTGATGGCGAACAACCCCCTCGCCGACCTGGTCCCCTGCCACCGCGTGGTGCGCTCGGACGGCACGATCGGCGCCTACGGCGCCGGCGGCCCCGCCCGCAAGGCGGCGATGCTCGCAGCCGAGGGAGTGGAACTCGCGGGGATGCTGGCGGCGCCGGTCCCGTGAGCGAGGCCCAGCCGACCCTCACCGCGATGGCGCACGGCGCCGGCTGCGGCTGCAAGCTGGGCCAGGGGCTCCTGCTCCAGGCGCTGGCCGCGATGCCGCCGCTGCCGGTGGACCCCAACATCCTCGTCGGCCACCAGCGCCTCGACGACGCCGCCGTCTACCGCGTCAGCGACGACCTGGCCGTGGTGGCCTCGCTCGACTTCTTCACCCCCATCGTGGACGACCCGGCGACCTTCGGCGCCATCGCCGCCACCAACGCCCTCAGCGACCTCTACGCGATGGGCGCCCGGCCGACGTTCGCGCTGGCGGTGGCCGCCTACCCGAAGGACGGCGACATCTCCGTGCTGGGCGAGATCTTCCGCGGCGGCGCCGAGGCCGCGCAGGCCCAGGGCTGCCCGGTACTCGGCGGCCACACCATCGACGACGCCGAGCCGAAGTACGGTCTGAGCGTCGTGGGCACCGCGCACCCGGACCGGTTGATGACGAACGCCGCCGGGCGCCCCGGCGACGTGCTGGTGCTGACCAAGCCGCTCGGCACCGGGGTGGCCGCGACCGCCGCCAGGGCCGGGGCGGCGCCACCGGTGCTCCTCGACGCGGCGATCGCCTCGATGCTCGCCTCCAACGGGCCGGCGGCCGAGGCGGCGCTCGAGGCGGGCGTGCGCTGCGCGACCGACGTCACGGGCTTCGGGCTGCTGGGCCACCTGCGCGAGATGGTTGTCGCGAGCGGCGTCGGGGCGGTCATCCGCGTCGACCGCGTCCCCGTCTTCGACGAGGTCCTGCGGGTCGCGAGCGGCGGACACGTGCCCGGGGGCACCGAGCGCAACCGGGACTTCGCCGGTCCGAGCGTCGATTTCGACGAGAAGGTGAGCGACGACGCCCGCACGCTGATGTTCGATCCGCAGACCAGCGGCGGCCTGCTGCTCGCCGTTCCGCCGGAGCAGCTGCAGGCGCTGGGGCAGGCGCTGGGCGAGCGCGGGATCCGCTCCGCCGCCATCGGCAAGCTGATCGCGGAGCCGGTCGGCAGGATCGGCGTGATCACCCCGGTCGGCCGGTTGGGCGCCACCGGCGGGGGCAGCCGCACCGCGCGGCCGCCGGCGCCTCCCGAGCCCTAGCCGCCGCCGCTCGGGCCCGAGGTCGGCTCCGGGGTTCCGCACCCGGCGCGCGTGCTACCGTTCGCGACCGAATGGTCGCCGTGCTGGTCGTCATCCACGCGCTCGTCTGCGTACTCCTCGTCGTGGCCGTGCTGCTCCACAGCGGTAAGGACGCGGGGCTCTCGGGCGCGTTCGGCGTGGGCGGCTCGAGCAGCTCCTACGGAGGCTCCACGGCCATCGTCGAGCGCAACCTGGACCGGGTGACGGTCGTTTTGTCGCTGGTGTTCGTCGTCACCACCTACGCGCTCTCCCGAACGCTCTAGCGGATAGCCGCCGGTCCCGGCCGCGCCCGCGCGGGTCGAGCGCCTGCCGCAGCGCCTCGCCGACGAAGCTGACGCTCAGCACGGTCAGCACGATCGCCGCTCCCGGGAAGACGACCAGCCACCAGCCGTCCTCGACCTCCGAGCGGGCGTCCTCCAGCAGGTTCCCCCAGGACGGGTTGGAGATCGCGTCGAGGCCGATGCCGAGGAACGACAGCGTCGACTCCACGATGATCGCGAGCCCGACCAGCAGGGTCGCGGCCACGATCACCACCGAGGCCACGTTGGGCAGCAGGTGGCGAAGGATGATCCGCACCGGCCCCGCCCCCATCGCGCGCGCGGCCAGCACGCACTCGCGCTCCCTCAGCGCGAGCACCTCCGCCCGCACGAGCCGCGCGACCGGCATCCACGAGAGGGCCGCGATCACGAGGATCACGAGGCCCAGCGAGACACGGTCCACCGCGCTGCCGAGGGCGATCAGCACCGCCAGCGGCGGAGCGGTCAGGAAGAGGTCGGTCAGGCGGGAGATGACGCTGTCCACGGCGCCGCCGAGGTAGCCGGCCAGCGCCCCCAGGGTGGTCCCGAGCAGGGTCGCGGCGAGCGCCGCCGCCAACCCCACCGCCAGGGAGGTGCGCCCGCCGTACATCACGCGCGTCAGGACGTCCTGGCCCAACGGATCGGTGGTGCCGAAGACGTGGGGCCAGCCCGGCCCCTGTCCGCCCACGGCGGGATCGGGACTGCTGAAGGAGTAGGGCGAGAGGGCCGGCTGGATCAGGGCGCCGAGGGCCAGCGCCAGCAGCAGGACCGCCCCCGCCATCCCGAGCCGGTGGCGGCGGAAGCGCCGCCAGGCGATCCCCAGGTGAGTGCGCCCCGGCGGCTCGGCGGCGCCCGGACGGTCGGCGGGGGCGCTCACACGAGCCGGATGCGCGGGTCGGCCAGCGAGTAGGCGATGTCGGCGAGCAGGTTCAGCGTCACCACCGCGATCGCCCCGACCATCACGATCCCCATCGCGACGGGGATGTCCTTCACCTCGACCGCGTGCAGGAAGCGCGTGCCGATGCCCGGCCAGGCGAAGACCTGCTCGGTGACCACGGCTCCCGAGAAGAGCGCAGCGGCGTCGATCGCGACCACCGTGATCAGCGGAACGAGGGCGTTGCGGAATGCGTGCCGGCCGATCACGCTCCGCGGCGGCAGGCCCTTGGCGCGGGCGGTCCTGACGTAGTCGGCTCCCAGCGCGTCCAGCATCGACGCGCGCAGGAAGCGGCTCCAGGTCGCCACCTGCACGACCGCGAGCGTCAGCACCGGCAGGACCAGGTGCTGGAGGTGGTCGACGGACCACACGCTCTCGCTCGCGAAGGGCGAGAAGCGCTGCGCCGTGTAGACGAGGAAGTCGCCCTGCCGCCAGCTCCACAGCAGCGCCCCCAGGACGACGAGCGCGGCGCCGACCGCAGCCGTCAGCTGCCCCGGCCTGCGGCGGATGCCGAGCATCCCGGCAAGAAGGGCGCCGGCGCCGGCGGCGACCAGCAGCACGCCCCAGCCGGTCTCCTTCACCCGCACCGCCGCGATCTGCAGCAGCAGGCCGAGCAGGAAGGCCGGGATCGCATAGCCGAGGTAGGCGAAGCCGGTCGTGAGCTGGTCGAACGCGGACCCGCGCCGGGCCGCGCCGACGATCCCGATCGGCAGCGACAGCGCCAGCATCAGCAGCAGCGCGATCCCCATCAGCTCGAGCGTGGCGGGCAGCCGCCCGCCGATCTCGGAGAGGACCGGCTGGCCGTTCTCGATCGAGCGCTGCCAGTCCCCGCTGACGAAGCCCCGGAGCCAGCGCCCGTACTGCACCAGCAGCGGGCGATCGTAGCCGGCGTCATGGATGATGGCCTGGACCTCCCGCGGATCCAGGCGCGCCGTGCCGCGCAGCGCCGCCACCGGGTCGCCGACCCTGAAGAGGATCGCGTACATGACGAGGCTGACCGCGAACAGCGTCGGCACCGCGATCGCGAGGCGGCGGGCTGCGTAAGCGAGCACGGTCGGCCACCCCCTCCCTGGACGCCCCCGGCCGGCCGCGATGCTACCGGTCGGCCCGGTCCTTCCGGCCGGCCCCCGCCCCGCCGCTTGCTACCGTCGCGCGTCATGACGTGCCGCCCGCGCCGGAGCCGGCCGTGAGCTCCGGCGCCCCGCCGCTGCTCGAGGTCCACGACCTGCGCGTGCGCTTCGACGTCGAGGACGGCGTCGTGCGGGCGCTCGACGGCGTCAGCTTCTCGGTCGAGGCCGGCGAGACGCTCGCGCTGGTCGGCGAGTCGGGGGCGGGCAAGACCGTCGCCGGGCTCAGCCTGCTGGGCCTGGTGCCGCCGCCGGGGCGGATCGACGGCGGCCGGATCCTGCTCCGCGGGCGCGACCTGGTGCCGCTGGACGAGCGCCGGCTGCGCCGCGTGCGCGGCGCGGCGATCGCGATGGTCTTCCAGGACCCGCTCGCCGCGCTCAACCCGGTGCTCACGATCGGCGACCAGATCGGCGAGGCGCTCCGACTGCACCTGGGCCTCTCGCGCCCCGAGCGGCGCGCGCGCGCCGCGGCGCTGCTGACCGAGGTCGGGATCGGCGGCGGCGCGCGGCGGCTGCGCGACTACCCGCACCAGCTCAGCGGCGGCGAGCGGCAGCGGGCGATGATCGCGATGGCCCTCTCCTGCCGCCCGGCGCTGCTGGTGGCCGACGAGCCGACCAGCGCGCTTGATCCCACGGTCCAGGCGGCCGTGATCGAGCTGATGCAGCGGCTGCAGCGGGAGCTCGGCACCGGCATCCTGCTGATCAGCCACGACCTCGGCGCGGTCGCCCGCATGGCCGATCGGGTGGCCGTGGTCTACGCGGGCCGGATCGTGGAGGAGGGGCCCGCCGAGGCGGTCTTCGCGCGACCGCGCCATCCCTACACCTGGGGCCTTCTCGACTCGGCGCCCCGGCTCGACGCGCCCCGCGGCAGGCGCCTGCCCGCGATCCCGGGCAGCCCGCCCTCGCTCAGGGCGGTGCCCGCGGGCTGCCCGTTCCACCCGCGCTGCCGCTCGCGGCGGCCCGTCTGCGAGGCGTCCCGGCCGGAGCTGCGGCCGGTCGGCCCCGCGCAGCGCGCCGCCTGCGTGCTCGATGCCGACGAGGCCGCCGTGGAGCGCCGGGCGCCCGCGGCGGAGCCCGCGCGCTGACCGGCGCGGGCCCCGCCGGCGCCGCAGCGCCCCAGCCGCTGCTGGAGGTGCGCGACCTCGTCAAGCGCTTCCCCGTGCGAGGCGGGTTGCTGCGCCGCGAGCTCGCCGCGATCAGGGCCGTCGACGGGGTCAGCCTTGACGTCGCCGAGGGGGAGACGCTCGCGCTGGTCGGCGAGTCCGGCTCCGGGAAGTCCACCACGGCCCGGCTCGTCCTCCGCCTGCTGGCCCCCACCTCCGGGTCGGTTCGCTTCGGCGGCGAGGACGTGCTGGCGGCCGGCCGGGGCGACCTGCGCCGGCTGCGCCGATCGATGGGAGTCGTCTTCCAGGATCCCTACGCGAGCCTCGACCCGCGCATGACCGTCGGCGCGATCGTCGCGGAGCCGCTCGCCGTCCATCGCGTCGGGGGCGCCGGCGCCGCGGGGCGCCGGGCGCGCCGGGAGCAGGCGCTCGACCGGCTGGCGCTGGTGGGGCTGGCGCCGGAGCACGGCGACCGCTATCCGCACGAGTTCTCCGGCGGCCAGCGCCAGCGGATCGCCATCGCGCGCGCGCTGGCGCTGGAGCCGCGGCTGGTGGTGCTGGACGAGCCGGTGTCGGCGCTCGATTCCTCGATCCAGGCCCAGGTGCTCCACCTGCTCGCCGACCTGCGCGAGCGGATGGGGCTGAGCTACCTCCTCATCGCCCACGACCTGGCGGTCGTCCGCCAGGCCGCAGACCGGATCGCGGTCATGTACCTGGGCCGGCTGGTCGAGACGGCGCCGGCCGAGGCCCTGTACCGCCGCCCCCGCCACCCCTACACGGTCGCGCTGCTGTCGGCGGTGCCGCTGCCGGACCCCGCACACGAGCGCTCGCGCGCGCCCACCGTGCTGGCCGGCGAGCCGCCGAACCCCGTCAGCCCGCCCGCCGGCTGTCCCTTCCACCCCCGCTGCCCCCGGGCGCAGGAGCGCTGCAGCGTGGAGCGGCCGCCGCTCGCCCCGCTCGAGGACGGCCACCTGGCGGCCTGTCACTTCCCGCACGAGTAGTCCCCGCCTCAGGGGGCCGTCCGGCCCTCCCGAACGGGCCCCGCGAGCGGTTAGGCTTCGCTCCATGAGACCCATGATCGCGATCCCCGAGCCGCTGCAGTTCCCGCTCAAGCTGATCGGCGCGTTGGTGGCCGTCATCGTGGCCGCCATCGGCATGTACGTCGGCGCGGTCCTCAGCGTCTACGCCCTGGGCATCGTCCTGGACCTGATCTACCGGATCTTCTGACCCGGGCTACCCCAGCCGGCTGACCGCAAGCTCGTCGCCGGCGGCCAGCTCCGCGCGCTCGGCGGGCACCCAGGCGAGGACGCTCGCTCCCGCCAGGGAGCTGATGGCGTGGGAGTCCTGGTTCGGCAGCGGGACGAGACCGCCGGCGGTCTCACGGCAGCGGATGAACTCGTCCCGTCCGGGCCGCCTGCGGTAGGCCCCGGCCAGCGGCGCACGCAGCTCCCAGCGCTCGTCGCGGCCCAACAGCGGCCGGCCGAAGAGGTGGAAGCACACGGCCGCGGACACCGGGTTGCCGGGCAGGCCGAGCACCCGCTGCCGGCCCCGGATCCCGAACCAGACCGGGTGGCCCGGCTTGATGCGGGCGCGCCAGAAGACCTCCTCGACCCCGCAGTCGGCCAGCGCCGGCTTGAGGTGGTCGTGCGGGCCGACTGAGACTCCGCCCACGGTGACGAGCAGGTCCGGGCCGTCCCCCTCGTCGCCGAGGAGGCGGCCGATCGCCTCGCGCACCGCCCCCGGCTCGTCGCGAACGGTGTCCCAGGCCGCGACCTCCGCGCCGGCCGCCTCGGCCTGCGCCCGAAGCCCGTAGCGGTTGGAGTCGAAGACGGCGCCGGGCCGCAGGGTCCCGCCCAGCGGGACCAGCTCGTCGCCGCTCGAGAGCAGCGCCACCCGGGGGGTGCGCAGGCAGTCCACCGCCGGCAGCCCCGACGCGGCGATCACCCCGACCTCGTGCGGGGCCACGGCGGCGCCCGCGTGAACGAGCACGTCGCCGGCGCGCAGCACCTCGCCCCGGTGGCGAACGTGGCGCCCGGCCGGGACCGCGAAGGGCACGGACAGCGTCCCGTCGCGCTCCGTCACCTCCTCGAGCGCCACCACGGCGTCGGCTGCGTCCGGGAGGGTGGCGCCCGTGGAGATCCGCGCGGCCTCGCCGGGGGCCAGCCGGCCGCTCCAGGGAAGCCCCGCCGCGCTCTCCCCCACGACCCGAAGCTCCCCCGGGGCGTCGGCGCCGCGCAGCGCGTAGCCGTCCATCGCGGAGTTGGTGAAGGCGGGGACGTCCACCGGGGTCGTGACGTCCGCTGCCAGGAGCCGCCCGGCCACCCGCTCCAGCGGCACCGGCTCGGCGTCGAGGGCCAGCGCGTGCCGGCGCACGACCGCCAGCGCCTCCTCGAAGCCGAGGTCCTCGAGCGCCGCCATGAGCGGCCATCCTACCCGCGCCCCGGGTCGGGCCCGCCGCCGGCGGGGGCCTGCGGCGGTCCCCTGCTATCCTCGCGCGAAGCTCGTCGCGGCAGTCGAAAAGGGAGCGCCATGGGCCTCATGCAGAGGTTCTCCACCATCGTGAAGGCGAAGACCAGCAAGATCCTCGACAAGGCCGAGGATCCCCGCGAGACGCTCGACTACTCCTACGAGAAGCAGCTCGAGATGCTGCAGAAGGTGCGCCGCGGCGTCGCGGACGTGGCCACCAGCAAGAAGCGGCTCGAGCTCCAGGGGGCCAAGCTCGAGCAGAGCGTCACGAAGCTCGACTCCCAGGCCCGCCAGGCGCTGCAGTCCGGGCGCGAGGACCTCGCCCGGATGGCGCTCGAGCGCAAGAAGGGCGTCCAGATGCAGCTCCAGGACCTCGACACGCAGCGGGCGCAGCTGCAGACCGAGCAGGACAAGCTCGTGACCGCCGAACAGCGCCTCACCGCCAAGGTCGAGGCCTTCCGGACGCAGAAGGAGACGATCAAGGCCCAGTACACGGCCGCCGAGGCGCAGGTGAAGATCGGCGAGGCCGTGACCGGCGTCTCCGAGGAGATGGCCGACGTCGGGATGGCGATCGACCGCGCCCAGAACAAGACCGAGACCATGCGCGCGCGCGCGGGGGCCATCGACGAGCTGATCGAGTCCGGCGCGCTGACCGACGTCACCCAGACGGGCGACGACATCGACCGCGAGCTCCAGAAGCTCAGCCTGGGGGCCGGCGTCGACTCCGAGCTGGAGGCCATGAAGCGCGAGCTCGGCCCCGGCACGCCGCCGCCCGCCGGCGAGATCGGCGCCGGGGAGCGGACTCCGTGATCGTGAGGATCCTG
>JAWVEW010000515.1:0-7845 GCA_033856495.1 Miltoncostaeaceae bacterium
CGGCCGACGACGACGTCGCGGCGGCGGACGTCGAGCCGGTCGGCGGCCTGGTGCGCGGGCTCTTCTCGGGCGGGACCCTCTGCAGCGAGGCCGCGGCGATCCTGGCCGAGCGGCTCGGAGAGGTGGCCTCCAACGCGCCGGCCGGCGGGGCGACCCGGCTCGAGCCGGGAGAGGAGCCGCGCGGGCACGCGGTGCTGGACCTGGGCGAGGAGGAGTTCACGCGCGGGCGGCCTCATCCCATGATCGACCCGGAGGCGCGCGCCGAGCGCCTGGCTGATGAGGCCCGGAACCCCGAGGTGGGGGTCCTGCTGCTGGACGTGGTGCTCGGCCACGCCAGCCACCCCGATCCGGCCGGCGCGCTCGTCCCGGCCCTGCGGGACGCGCTCGCGGAACGTCCGAAGCTGGCGGTGGTGGCCCACGTGCTCGGCACCGAGGGCGATCCGCAGGGCCTGGAGGACCAGACGGCGAAGCTCGCCGAGCTGGGGGTGCGCCTCTGCCGGACCAACGCCGGGGCGGCCCGGCTGGCGGCGGCCCTCGCCGCGGACTCCTGATGCGCGTGCGGCTCCTGACCTACTCGACCAGGCCGCGGGGCGGCGTGGTGCACGCGCTGCGGCTGGCCGAGGAGCTCGCCGCACGCGGGCACGAGGCCGAGCTGTGGGCGCTCTCGCCGGACGGCGCCCGCTTCGTGCGCGAGCCGCGCACCGCCGTGCACCTGGTGCCGGTTGAGCGGCGCCCGGAGGAGTCCGTGGAGCGGCGGGTGCCCCGTTACGCCGACGCACTGGCCGAGGCGCTGCGGAAGGCCGACACCGACTGGGCCGAGATCCACCACGCGGAGGACTGCCTGTCGGCGCGCGCGCTGCTGGCGCTGCGCGCGGAGGGCGCCGTGCGCAGCGTGGTCCGGACCATCCACCACGTCGACGCCTTCTCGAACAGGATGCTGGAGGAGTGCCAGCGGGCGTCGATCCAGGACGTCGACCACCGGCTGTGCGTCTCGCGGTTCTGGGCCGAGCGGCTGCGGGCCGAGTACGACGTCGACGCCGAGGTGGTGCCCAACGGCGTGGACGCGGAGCGCTACGCCGACTGCCCGTTCGAGCGCGCCGAGGCGGGTGAGCGCTTCGGCTGGGGCGCGCGGCCGGCGGTGCTGAGCGTCGGCGGCATCGAGCCGCGCAAGGGCAGCCGCACCCTGCTGGAGGCCTTCGCCCGGGCCCGGGCCCGCCTCGGCCCTGGCGCCCTGCTGGTGGTCGCCGGGGGCGAGACCTTCTTCGACTACCGCGACTACCGGGCGAGCTGGCTCGAGGACGCGCGGCGGCTGGAGCTGCGGGTGACGGAGGACGGGAGCGGCCTCGAGGAGGCCGACGTGGCGATCATCGGCACGGTGCCGGAGGAGGACATGCCGGCCCTCTACCGGGCCGCCGACGTGCTGGCCTTCCCCTCGACGCGCGAGGGCTTCGGGCTGGTCGTGCTCGAGGCGCTCGCGGCGGGGCTGCCCGCGGTGGTGAGCGACCTGGCCGTCTTCCACGAGCATCTGGAGGACGGCCGCGACTGCCTGATGACGCCGGTGGGCGACTCCGGCCTGCTGGCCGGGGCGCTGGTCCAGGCGGCGCGCGACGAGGAGCTTCGCGAACGGCTGCGGGCCGGGGGGCTGGCGACCGCCGCCCGCTACAGCTGGGCCCGGTGCGCGGAGGCCCACGAGCGAGCGTACGGAACCATCCTTGGCGCTTGAGGACGACTACCAGTACGCGACCTGGACCGCAGAGTGGAAGGGCGGCCTGGTCGCCGACGTCTCGGGGCGCGGGCACGCGCTGCGCGTCGACGAGCCGCCGGAGTTCGGTGGCACCGACACGGGTCCGATGCCCACCGAGCTGCTGGCGGCGGCGCTCGCCTCCTGCTTCTGCCTGGCGCTCGCCTGGGCCGCGCGCAAGCGGCGGGTTCAGCTCGACGCGCTGGAGGTGTCGGTGCGGGCGCGCCGCGCGCCGGGCGAGCCCCGCCACGGGCGCTACGACGTGCGCGTGCACGCGCCGGTCCCTCGCGAGACGCTGGAGGCGTTGGCGAAGCTCGCCGAGCGCTACTGCTGGGTGACCAACACGCTGAAGACGCCGCCCGAGATCCACTACCACCTCGACGGCGACGAGACCGCCCAGGGCTAGTGGGCGTTCCACTGGTCCTTCGCACAGGGCCGGCGCGCGGACCTGAACGATCGAGGGGCGGGAACGCGACCTCCAGGTGGGTCGCCGGGCGAGGGGCTGTGCGAGGTTCGCGCCACCACCGGGCGGGCGCGACGGCCCGCTCGCCGACGGCCCGGCGCGCCGCACATCGGACGAGGGGGTTCGATGCCTGGCTCGGTCGGGCGGTCGGCCGAGCGGGGAGCTGGCGGCCTCGCGTCCGCCCGTGGTCAGGTCATGGGGGCAGCCGGCAGCCCCGGCAGGTCGTGCTGTTGGACCGCCCGGTGCCGTACTGGCGGGACCCCGACCCGTTCGCCCCCCAGCTCGCGGTCCAAGGGGCCGGGCGAGCGCCCACCGCCGCGGGACGTCGGCCGCTCAGTGGCCAGAGGCGGAGAAATGCATGTAGTCCCTGTCGCGGCCCGCCCAGTCGCCACCCCAGCCCCAGCCGATCGAGCGGAACGCCCGGACCACCGCCGGGGTCACCATCCCGCGCCGAACCGACGTGCGGTCGAGGTAGGGCACGCTCGCGCGCTGGCGCGTCTGGCCGCAGCCGACGTAGGGGTTCTCGGTCGGGTTGATGTCGATCGCCAGGCCGTATGCATGCTGCGACCAGTGACCCGTGCTGCCCGCGCCGGCGCAGGGGGAGGGCACCGCGAGGCGGCACTCGAAGGCCGAGCTCGTGTCGGCCGAGGCCGAGGCGCCCGTCCCGTAGGCGCTGTTCAGGCGCATGTCCCGGATCGGGAAGCGCAGCTCGTAGAGCCGGCGGAACACGCGCGAGAGGGGAGCGGCCGCGGCCTGGTTCACGACGAGCCGGCCGATGTGGCTGCGGCGGTCGAATCCCCAGTGGCTGACCGTGAGCAGGCGCAGCTGCGAGAGCCCGACCGGGCAGCCGGCGTGCCAGGAGCGGCCCGTCAGCTCGGCCCTGAGCGGCGCCGGCAGCGGCTGGACCGAGGCGTTGAAGGCGAGCGCGATGGCCAGCGATGCGAGCTTGGCCAGCACCATCGATCCATCCTAGGGTCTGCGGGGGGGCGGGTGGTGACAGGGTTTTGGGAGGTTTGGCCCCGCCCCCGCCGATCGGCTACGTTCCGCGTTCGCGCCGCCACGGAACGGAGGAATGAGGATGGGGGAGCCCAGCCGGATCTGCGTGATCGGCGGGGGTGCTGCCGGCATCAGCGCCGCGTCGATGGCGAAGCGGACGAACCCCGATGCAAACGTGATCATCTGCACGGAGTTCGAGGACGTCGCCTACTCGCCCTGTGGGATCCCCTACGTCCTGGCGCGCGAGATCCCGGACTTCGAGCGCCTGTTCCTCGCGGGCCCGGAGCAGTACGTCGCCTCCGGCGTCGACCTGCGGCGCGAGACCCCCGTCACCGAGGTCGATGCGGTCAACCGCACGATGACCGCCAAGGGGGAGAAGATCCCCTGGGACAGGCTCATCCTCTGCACCGGCTTCAACTACACGCTGCCCGAGGTGCCCGGGAACGAGCTCGAGGGCATCACCTACGTCAAGAACATCCGACGGGCGATGGAGCTGAACGAGACGCTGGACGACGTCAAGAAGGCCGTCGTCCTCGACGCGACCCCGCTCGGCGTCGAGATGCTCGGGGCGCTGGCCCACCGGGGCATCGAGACCCATCTGGTGGACGAGGGCGCCTGGATGCTGTCCCAGGTCGCGGACCAGGACATCGCCGAGCCGGTCCAGAAGAGCCTGGAGGGACTGGGCGTGCGCCTGCACTTCGGCGCCCGGCTGCTGGCCTTCGAGGGTGTCGACGGCAAGGTGCGGACCGTGCAGACCAGCGAGGGGCCGATCGAGGCCGACCTCGTGATCGTGGCCACGCCGAAGCAGCCGGAGACGACCCTGGCCCGCTCGATGGGCCTTCGGCTCGGCTCCACGGGCGGCATCTCGGTCGACGAGCGGATGCGCACCTCGATGGAGGGCGTCTACGCCGCCGGCGACTGCGTCGAGGTGCCGCAGGGGCTCACCGGGCTGGCGGTGAAGGGCCTGACCGGCGCGCACGCGATGCAGCAGGGGCGGGTGGCGGGGGCCAACGCCGGCGGCGGCGACCGCCGCTACAACCCCGTCTACGTGCCGTGGGGCATGATCGGCGGCCAGGTCCAGATCGGGGGATCGAGCTTCGGCGAGCACCTGGCGACGGCGCTCGGCATCCCCTACGTCACCGGGCAGGCCACCGGCATCAGCCGCGCCCGCTACTACCCCGGCGTCCAGCAGGTGATCGTGAAGCTGCTCGCCGAGCCCCGCACCGGCCGGCTCATCGGCGGTCAGCTGGTGGGCGGCGAGGGCGTGAAGGAGCGGGCCGACTTCCTGGCCTTCGCGATGAAGAAGGGCTCGACGCTCGAGGACATCGCCTGGATGGAGAACGTCTACTCGCCGCCGATCGGCGCGCTCTATGAGCCGATGTCGGTGGCCGCGCAGAACGGGCTCGCAAAGCTGTAGCTCCGCCGCTGGTCAGGCCTCGGCCGCCGGGCGGGTGCCCGGCGGCCGAGGCGCTCTCTCGCCCGTCAGGAGTCGCTCAGCGGCTGTCGACGAAGGGCTGCGGCGTTCCCAGCCGCCCGTCGGTCCACGTGAAGTAGGTGGTGCCGCCGGCGCTGACGTTGTCGGTGTAGTCGCCGAAGTTCGGCGTGATCAGCGAGGAGGTCCCGGCCCAGTCGGTCGAGCCGGTGGTGATGCGGAAGTCCGGGGCGTTGGCGGACGGCGTCGGGCGACACTCGCCGACGTAGTCGGTCACCGTCGAGTCCGGTCCGCTGAGCCCGCGGTCGTACCAGGAGGTGCAGATCGTGCCGTCGGCCCGCACGCTGACCGCCGGCATGGTGTGCAGCGTGTAGTCGGAGTTGTCGTTGACCTGCACCGTCGGTGTGAGCTGGGCCAGGTCGGGCGAGGCTGATCGCATCCAGATGTCGCCGAGTCCGTGCAGGCTGGCGTCGTTCCAGACCACGATCACCGTGCCGAGTGGCGCGTTCACCGCGATGCGTGGGAAGTCGTTGCCCGTGAAGCGGTTGAAGCCCGGGATCGGGAAGGCGTCGGTGGACCTGGTGCCCAGGCCGTCCGGACTGCCGTTTTGCTGCCCGGCGCTGATCAGGACGGGGTTGGCGGGCCCGCCGACGGCGGCGCTCGACGCGCGGCGCGGCACCCGCGCCGCGTGGATGTAGACGTAGGGGTCGTTGGGGAACGTGAAGACGTTCGTGTCGATGTTGCGCTCCCAGGCCACGTACGAGTCGCCGCGGGGCCCCGCGGAGACGTACGCGCCCTGGTTCTCGGCCCCGCAACGGGCGGCCTCGGACGGCATGACCCCGGGGTCGCAGAACTGCTCCTCGGGCCAGACGACGACCGGCGGGCCGAAGCTCTTCGCGCTCAGACGTTCGGCCACCGCCGGCACCCGGGCGCGCACCAGCTCGATCTGCCCCAGGCCGGAGCCGACGAAGCCGAAGCGCGTGTACGAGATCGCGAGCGTTCGGCTGAGCGGGTCGTAGGACATGGCGTCCTTGTCGAGGAGCGCGGTGTTGGGTTCCGGCGGCGGAGGGGGCGGGTCGCCCGGGAACGGAGGGGGAGGGAGCGCGCAGGCGTTCCCGGCCGCGGCGATCGGAATGGGAGGCCCGAAGGTCGCTGACGAGCCGTCCGCGCTGAGGGTCGCCACCGTCACCGCGATGGTGAGCTGGGCGACGCTCGTGGGCGTCCGGCAGGCCGCGAAGGAGGGGAAGTAGAGGCTGGAAACGGCGAAGTGGCTGTCGTCGAGGGCGACCACGGCGGGATCACCGGCCCATACCTGCTCGGGGTTCGGGTTCGGCAGGCCGATCAGGTCGACGAAGCTCTTGGCGCCGTCATTGGAGAGCCCGACGCCCGTGTTCGAGCCGATGAGGAGGGTGGAGTCGGGGCTCAGGAATCCGGTGACGTCGTTCCAGGCGACCATCACCCGGCCGGTGGCCGTCGCCCCGATCGCGGTCTCGGACTGTCCCGCGGCAAGGTCCCGCGCGGGGTCGTTGGCATCGACGTTCGTGCCGAACGAGGGCAGCGGCACCGGCCCGGCCACGGTGAGAGCCTGGAATGGGCTCGGGGCGGCGGCCCGGGACGCCAGGACCCAGGCGCGCGCCCCCGAGGAGATCTTCTGCAGGTCCCCGATCTTGTCGGCCACCGCTTGGCGAACCGCGCTCGTGTCGGCCGAGGCCGACGAGGCCATGGCAGGGACCATCAGTGCTGCGGCGCACATGACCATCAGCGGTGATCGTCGCTTCATCGACCACACCACCCTTCCGTCCGGGAACGGCGAGCTTCCGCCGCCGGACCTGAATCCGGGGCGCGAAGGTGGGCGCGACACGGTTCCCATAGTCCGGGGGCCCGCGTCTGCCCCCCAAACGGCTAGGACCCTCCCACCCGGACGTCGAGGTGGTCGCCCTCGCGACCACCCGCGTGGGCCGTCAGGCGCCGGCAGCCTCCGCGGCAACGACGCTTGGGGCCGGGGCGGGCCGGCGCAGCCGCCGGACCAGGCGGGCGGCTGCCATCCAGGCGGCGCCGACGATCGGGCCGATGGCGATCCCGGCCCACAGCGGCAGGGCGAGCTCCGCCCCCACCGCGCTGTAGGCGATCGCGTTCGGCACGCTGCCGAGCGCGGTCCCCCAGAGGAACGGGCGCCAGCGCAGTCCGGTGAGGCCGGCGAAGTACGAGATGAAGTCCCCGGGGGCGCCGGGTATGAGCCGCAGCACGAGGATCGTCACCCCGCCGTGGCGCTCCATCCGACGCTCGACCTGCTCCCGGGCGCGGTCGGCGGGGCGGCAGCGCTCGCAGATCCAAGCGGCCAGCGGACGCGCGGCCGTGCGCGAGAGGCCGAAGCAGGCCGCCGCGCCGAGCATGCAGCCGATCCAGGTCAGCAGCGCTCCCGGCCAGATGCCGAAGGTGACGCCGTTGAGGTAGGGGATGATGAATCCGGGGAGAGGGGCGATCACCGCCTGGGTGACGGACAGCCCGATCGACGCCACCGGCGCCAGCGGCCCGAGCCCGTCCAGCCAGGCCCGAAGCGGCTCGCGCTCGCCGGCCGCGAACGCCCACGCGATGCCCCGAAGATCCGGGCTCAGGAGCAGGGCCAGGAGGAGGGCGCCGGCCATGGCCAGGAGCGCCACCCCGACGCGCAGGCCGACGCGCGCGCGAAGGCGCGCGACGACGCGGGTGGGAGGGACCAGCGACGGCATCCCTCATTGCATCGGCAGGGGCGGCGGTGAAACGAGCGTTGCGCCCGGCACCCCCCCGCGTCTCGTCAGCGGATCGGGATGCTGGTGACCGTGAGGACGATGCCGTTCGCGTTGAAGCCGCTCACGTACCGGAACGCGGTTCCGCGCAGGTGACGACCCGGCCGGTCGAGGCGCCGGCCACGATCAGGCGGCCGGCACCGATTTGCGGCCGGCCGCGCCGGGAGCGAGGAAGGGGCGCGTCGCCCCGCCGCTCTGCCGGCCGCGGAAGACGTTGCCGTCGGCCGCCGAGCCCAGGGAGAAGCGGCTGGTCGAGGTCGAGACGTCAGTGCAGCAGCTCGGCGCTCACCCGCGCCAGCGCCTCCAGGTCGACCGGGTGGTGCAGGAACTCGGGCACCTGCGTGATCGGGGGGCCGTCGAGCGCCCGCCGCAGCCCCTCCACGACGTCCAGGTCGCGCAGGGCGACCAGCCGCTCCTCCTCGAGGGT
>JAWVEW010000516.1:0-9547 GCA_033856495.1 Miltoncostaeaceae bacterium
TCCCGGGCCGCTGATCGACCGGATGGAGATCATCCGGCTCGCGGGCTACTCGGACGAGGAGAAGCTCCACATCGCCCGCCGCTACCTGGTGCCCCGACAGGTCGCGGCGAACGGCCTGAGCGAGGACGTGATCGGGATCGCCGACGACGCCCTCCAGGTGATCATCGCCGAGTACACGCGCGAGGCCGGCGTGCGGAACCTGGAGCGGCGCATCGCCGCGATCGCCCGCAAGGTCGCCCGCCAGGTGGCCGAGGGGCGGACGGAGAAGGTGGTCGTCGACGCGGCGATGGCGCGCGAGCTCCTCGGTCCGGAGCGCATCCACAACGAGGTCAAGCGGCGCACGAGCGAGCCCGGCGTCGCGACCGGCCTGGCCGTGACCGGCGCCGGCGGCGAGATCCTCTTCGTCGAGGCGCAGGCGATGCCGGGCGAGGGGCGCCTGATCGTGACCGGACAGCTGGGCGAGGTGATGCGCGAGTCGGCGCAGGCGGCGGTGAGCTACGTCCGCGCCCACACCCGCGAGCTGGGGCTCGACCTGCCGGAGAACTTCTTCCGCGAGAACGACATCCACCTCCACGTGCCGGCCGGCGCGGTGCCGAAGGACGGCCCGTCGGCGGGGGTCACGCTCACGACGGCGCTCGTCTCGGCGCTCTCCGGGCGCCCGGTGAGCGAGGACGTCGCGATGACGGGCGAGATCACCCTCACCGGCAAGGTGCTCCCGATCGGCGGCGTCAAGGAGAAGGTGCTGGCCGCGCATCGCGCCGGGATCGGGACGGTGGTGCTGCCCCGGCTCAACGAGGACCAGCTGGCGGACGTGCCCGCGGAGCTGCGCGAGCGGATGCGGCTCGTGTTCGCGGACGACGTCGACGAGGTCGTCCGCATCGCGCTGAACGGGTTCACCGCGCCCGCCCCCGCGACCTCCTGATACTCAGGAGGGTGCGGAGCGCGGGGCCGTCAGCGCCAGCTGGCCGCAGGCGGCGGCGATGTCGGCGCCGCGGGAGCGGCGCACCGACGGTGTGATGCCGGCTCGCGTCAGCGTGACGACGAAGGCCTCGCGCCGCGCCCGCGGGCTGGCCCGGTAGGAGCCGGGTGTCGCGTTGTACTCGATCAGGTTCACGTGGAAGCGCCCGTCGCGCACGAGTTCCGCGAGCCGCCGGGCGTCCGCCGGGCGGTCGTTGACCCCGTCGAGCAGCAGGTACTCGACGAAGACCCGCCGCCCGGTGGTGTCGCAGTAGCGCCGGCAGGCGGCGAGCAGGCTGGCGATCGGGTACCGGCGGTTGATCGGCATCAGCTGCGAGCGGGTCTCGTCGTCCGCGGCGTGCAGGGAGACCGCCAGGCGCAGGGGCATCGGGTGTGCGGCCAGGCGCGCGATACCGGGCACCCAGCCCGCGGTCGAGATCGCGATCCGGCGGGCGGAGATGTCGAGACCCGCCCCGTCCCCCCCGCCGCCGTGGAGCCGCTCGCAGGCCGCGAGCACGGCCTCGAGGTTCTGGAGCGGCTCGCCCATGCCCATGAACACCACGTTGGCGAGGCGGCCGCCCCGTGAACGGCTCTCGTGGGCGGCGAGAAGCGCCTGGTCCACCATCTCCGAGGCGGTGAGGTCGCGCCCGGGGCCGAGCGCGCCGGTGGCGCAGAACCGGCAGCCGAGCGCGCATCCGGCCTGGCTCGAGATGCAGACGGTGCCCCGGCCGGCGGCGTGCGGGATCAGGACCGCCTCCACGCGCGCTCCGTCGCCCGCCCGCAGCCGCCACTTCAGGGTGCCGTCCGACGCCTCCTCGCGCGCCTCGGGCTCGAGCGACCAGAACGGCAGCGCCTCGGCCAGCCGGGCGCGCAGCCCGGCCGGCAGCGCCGTGACCGCGGACCAGTCGTCGGCGCCGTGGAGCTGGGCCTCCACGGCCTGCCGAAGGCGATATCGGGGCTCGCCCCAGCTCTCGAGGAGGGCGGCCAGCGCGGGCTGCTCCAGAGCTCCCCCTGCGGTTTCGGCGGTGTGAGCCTGGGTACGATAGCGCTCGCAGAGCGGGTTCTGCCGCGAGAGGGGTGACGCATGTTCAAGAACGGGAAGCTGCCTGGAAGGGCCGGCGCGGATCGCGCGGCGGAGATGGTGGGAGCGGCGCGTCCGCTGGTGAAGCGGGCGGTGACCGACAAGGAGCTCCAGGAGACCGCCCGGCGCGCCTACGACGCGGGCCGGCGCATCTACGAGGAGCTGTGGGGGCAGAGCCCCCAGAAGGCCGCCGACAAGATCGCCCGGGACAAGGATCTGCAGCACCAGGTCGGGGAGGCCGTGCGGTCGATGCGCGACGTCGTCGGCCAGCTTGGCCGCCAGCCCCAGCGCAGGGGCGGCGGCAAGCGGGTCGTCGGCCTGCTGGTGGTCGGCGGCGGCGCGGCCGCGCTGCTCCTCAGCCCGATGACCGGCCCGAAGGTGCGCGGCTGGATCAAGGGCCGCCTCGGCGGTGGCGACGAGGAGGAGTTCACCTGGTCGCCGCCGGGCTCGAACGCCGCCGTTCAGGACCCGACGGTCGCCGCCAGCTGAGGATCCGGGAGGGCCAGGGGGGACCGGGCCCGCGCGCCGGCTGCGGCGCGCGGGCCTTCGTCTGCCCGGCCCGCCCCAGGCTCAGCGCATGACGCCCCGCGCGTAACCGATCAGGCCGTCGATCCAGACGTTTCCGTCGGCCATCGGCGCCGGCCGCCAGGCGCGGGAGCGCCGGCCGCGGGGGTCCAGGAGCCAGTCGCGGCACTCCTCCCGCGTGGTGGAGGGCGTGCCGCGGGCGAACCACTCCTCGAAGTCGGTTCCCAGCGGGTGCTCCTCGTAGCGCAGGTCGGCGAGGCCCGCCTCCGCCAGCAGGTCGACGAGGGCGCCGCCGGAGACGTTGGTGGTGTGGGTGCGGTCCCGCATCGTCTCGAGCCGCCGGTGCCAGGCCGCGAGCTCCGGGTCGGCGTCGGCCAGGTGGTCGGCCAGCACCAGGACTGCGCCCGGGACGCCGCCCGCGGCCAGCGCCTCGACCTGGGCGGCGACGAACGCGCCCGGGTCGGGGGCGTGGTGCAGGACGAAGCGGGAGATCGACCCGCCCACCGGCGCCCGCCGGCCCGCCACGATCTCGTCCGCGCACTCGCGGACGGAGGCTCGGACCAGCTCGGCCCGCTCGCCGAAGCGGGCGCAGCGGGCGCGGGCGCGGTCCACCATCCCGCCCGAGAGGTCGCAGCCCAGGATCCGGTAGCCGCCGGGCGCCGCCAGCAGCGCCTCGGCGACGAGCCCGGGCCCGCAGCCCGCGTCCAGCACCCTGGCGCCGGGCGGGAAGTCCGCGAAGGCGACGAGCGCCCCCAGCAGTCCCGGGTCGGTCTGGATCGGCGCCCGCTCGAAGGCGGCCGCCTGGCCGTCGAAGGCGCGCTCGAGCGCCCCCTCGCCCCCCGTGCCGCCGCCGCTCATCCCAGCTCCAGGGCCGCCGCCAGCCGGCGCAGCTCGCGGGGCACGTCGCCGCCCGGCTGGACGGCGAGCTCGGTCACGCCGTCGGCGGCCATCGCCGCGGCGCGCTCGCGCAAGGCCGCGGCCGTCCCGCAGAAGGCGAACCGCGCCACGTTGGCGGGCGTGACGAGCGGCCGGTCCTCCGGCAGCAGCACCAGCACCAGGTGGCCCCGGTGTAGCTGCTGGTGGCGGCGCTCCGCGGGCAGGGCGCGCCCGACCGCGGCCACGTAGCGCTCGGCCTGCGCCCGCAGGTCCCCGTCGAGGCCCTCCAGCCGCCACGGCTGCTCGGCGAAGGCGTGGAACGCCACCGCGACGACGGGTCCCGCGGCGGCGGTCAGGCGGGCGCTGTCGAGCGGCTCGCCCTCGTCCGCCACGGCCGCCACGGCGTGGACGACCAGCGGCATCCGCGGCCCGAGGGCGGCGCGCAGGACGCCGAGGCCGCCCGGGTAGAAGACGCCCGTGAGGGCTCCGTCGCCCAGGCGCCGCGCCAGGGCCTGCGCCCTCGGCGCCCGGCAGGAGACGTAGAGCGGCACCGCGCCCCGCCCCTCGGCGCCCCGCACCGGGATCCGGCGCACCGGCCGCCCGCCCTCGGGATGGTCCGCCTCCTCGCCGGCGACCAGTGCGCGCAGGTCCCGGACCTCCCGCTCCAGGCGCGCGAGCGACACCGGCCCCAGCCCCAACGTGAAGCGGCCGGTGAAGCCGGCGCCCACGGCGGCGCGCACCCGGCCGGGCGCCAGCGCCGAGAGCGTGCTCAGCGCGCACGCCGTCGCGACGGGCGCGCGCAGGCCGGGCACGACCAGTCCCACGCCGAGGCCGATCCGGCTCGTCCGGTCGGCGGCGCGGGCGAGGGTCGCGAACGGATCGTGGTAGAGCAGGGGCGAGTCGTAGCACCAGGCCGAGGCGAAGCCCAGGTCCTCCGCGAGGCGGATGTGGTCCGGCGTGTCCCGGACCGGGGCGAAGAACGCGCCGACCCGGAGCGGGGTCACTCCGCCCCGCCAGGGCCCGCGGCCGGCGCCAGCAGCCCTCCGCGCGGCGGCGCCGGCGGCAGCGCGTGCGCCCCGATCTCCGGCATCCGCGCCGCCAGCCCGCCGGCCAGCGCGATGAAGCCGGCCGCCGCCAGCAGCGACCAGCGCAGGCCCTCCGCCGCGGCCGCCGCGGTCGCCGGCCCCGCCGGCAGGGCGGCGTGGAAGATCGCGCTGAGCACCGCGGCCCCCAGCGCCCCGCCCGTGTAGCGGGAGGTGTTGGGCAGCGCCGAGGCGACGCCGATCCGCGCCGCCGGGACGTCGCGCATGGCGGTCGTGGTCAGGGGCGCGCTCGTCATCGCGAGGCCGCAGCCGAATGCGGCGAGCCCCGGCAGGAGGGCGGCGAAGCTCAGCGCGGGAGCGGCCCAGGCCATGCCGAGCAGCCCGAGCGCCGCCACGCCGAAGCCGGCGGTGGCGAGCCGCACCGAGCCGATCCGGGGGATGGCCCGGCCGGCGAGCGGCGCGACCAGCACGAAGCTGGCGGCGATCGGCGTCATCTCCAGCGCGAGCTCCACCGGCCCGGCCCCCAGCGCCGCGGTGAGGAAGAACGGCAGCGTGAGGAGGACGCCGAACAGGGCGGCGGCGGAGGCGGCGTTCGCGAGGTTCGCGGTGGCCAGCGAGCGCAGCCGGAAGAGGGCGAGGTCGATCATCGGGCTGGCCGTGCGGCGCTCCCGGGCGACGAACGCGCCGAGGGCGACGGGGGCGAGCGCGGCGACGGCCAGCGTCCGCGCCGAGGTCCAGCCCCAGACCTCTCCCCGCGACAGCGCGGTGAGCAGCGCGAGCATGCCGGCCGCGGCCAGCGCGGCGCCCGGGACGTCGAACCCTCCGCGCCCGCGCCGCGGGACCGACTCCTGCATCACCAGCGCCGCGCCGGCCAGGACGCCCACGCCGAGCACCGGGGTGAACCAGAAGACGCTCCGCCAGCCCGCCACCGCGACCAGCAGCCCGGCCAGGCTCAGCGCGAGCACCGGCGCGAGCCCGACGACGCCCCCGATGAAGCCCATCGCCGAGCCCCGCTCCCGTGGTCCGAAGAGCTCGGCGGCGGTCGCGAAGGCGGTCGGCGCCATCACGCAGGCGCCGATCCCCTGCACCATCCGGAAGGCGATCAGGGAGGGCAGGTCCCAGGCGAGCGCGCACAGGGCGGAGCCCAGGCAGAGCACGGCCACCCCCATGATGAAGACCCGGCGCCGGCCATAGAGGTCGCCCGCGCGGCCGGCCAGCGGCAGCAGGGTGGCCTGGGTCACCAGGAAGCCCGTGACCACCCACCCGATGGCGGAGACGTCGGCCCCCAGGTCGGCGGCCATCTCCGGCAGCGCGATGTTGACGATGCTGACGTTGATGACCGAGAGCATCATCCCGCTGCCGCACACCATCAGGGCCAGCCAGCGCCAGCGCGGCTGGGCGCGCAGGCTGGCGCGCGCGCTGCGCAGGCGGAGGAGTCGGGGCGGCGTCACGATATGAGTTTAGGGGCGGCCCGGGGAGCGGCGTCCCGAAAGCGGGCCGCTCGTCACCGCCGCGCAGTGGCTACGCTTGGGCGGTGGGCCGCACCGAGGCAGGCGACAAGCTCTGGCGCTACTCGGCGCTGGCCCGGCTCTGGTCCTGGGCGCTGATGGGGGCCTCGGCGCTGCTCTTCGGACTCTCGGTGCTCCTCCAGGCGGGCTCGCGCGAGGGCCTCGACCTGCGCTGGCTCGGCGTCGCGATCGCCGCCACCGGGGGCACCGGCGCGCTGTTCTTCCCGCTGCTGCGGGTCTGGCTGCGCCGCTCCGCGCTGCCGTCGCTGCGCCTGCCGCAGGCGCGCAGGGCGAGCGGCGCCCGCCGACTCGAGGCCACGCCCGCCGACTGGCGGCGCTGGGCCCTCATCACGTGGGCGCTGCTGGTCGTCGGCGGCTTCGCGATGCTGACCTTCCTGATCGGCCTGCTGGGCGGCGGCGGCATCGCCGAGGGCGTCGTGGTGGGCATGCTCGCGGCCTGGGGGCTCGCGACCCTCGAGGACGCCCGCCGGATCGAGCGCGCCGAGGCGGCCGAGGGCCGGCGCTACTACGCGGCCTGCCGGCGCCCGGCTGCGGTGGGCGACCGGCTGGTGTGGTTCCCGGAGGGGGCGCGGGGCGCGCGCGCGCCCCGCCTCGACCCCTCCTAGCCCTCCTACTCGCCCCGGAGGTCTGAGAAGAGGCGGCCCGGGTTCGCGGCGTAGAGTTCCGTGTGCCCGCACTTCACGCAGGTCTCGCCGTTCAGCGCGCTCACCTTGCCGGAGGCCCACAACGACCGGCGCCGCTTGAGGGAGACGATCCCGGACAGCACCGTCTCCTCCGTCGGGCCGCCGCAGCGGGGGCAGGGTCGGCTTCGCGTCGTCACGGTTGCTAGTATACCCGCAGGGGTATCCTCCGGTGCAGCGCACCGTGCCGAGGAGACGACGTGGCCAGCGAACATTCCATCGTGATCGTCGGCGGCGGGCCGGCCGGGTACACCGCCGCGCTCTACGCGTCCCGGGCCAACCTGAAGCCGCTCGTGATCGAAGGCTACGCCTCCGGCGGACAGCTCATGCTGACCACCGACGTGGAGAACTATCCGGGCTTTCCCGACGGCATCCAGGGCCCGGAGCTGATGTCGCTCTTCCGCCGCCAGGCCGAACGGTTCGGCGCCGCCATGGTGCAGGCCGACGCCAGCCGGGTGGACTTCTCCTCCCGGCCGTTCGGGATCTGGGTGGAGGACGAGGAGTACCGGGCGCAGACCGTGATCATCGCGACCGGCGCCTCGGCCCGCTGGCTGGGGCTGGCGAGCGAGGAGCGCCTGCGCGGCTTCGGCGTCTCGTCCTGCGCCACCTGCGACGGGTTCTTCTTCAAGGACCGGCCGATGGTGGTCGTCGGCGGCGGCGACTCGGCGATGGAGGAGGCGCTCTACCTGGCCCGCATCGGGTCGAAGGTCACCCTCGTCCACCGGCGCGACGACTTCCGGGCGTCCCGGATCATGGTCGACCGCGCGCTCGCGCACGACCGCATCGCGGTGCGCTGGAACGCGGTGGTCGACGAGGTGGTGGGCGGCCGGAATGTGGAGGCCGTACGGGTGCGCGACGTCGTGACCGGCGAGAAGGAGGACATCCCGGCCTCCGCGATGTTCGTGGCGATCGGGCACATCCCGAACACGGCGCTCTTCGTCGGGCAGGTGGAGCTGGACGCGGACGGGTACGTCATCACCGACGGCACCCGAACCAGCGTCGAGGGCGTGTTCGCCTGCGGCGACGTCCAGGACCGCGTCTATCGGCAGGCGATCACGGCCGCCGGCAGCGGCTGCACGGCGGCGATGGACGCCGAGCGATGGCTCGAGGGCCTCCACGCGGCGGAGGACGTGAGCTCGACGGCGGCTGGGCGAGACGGTACGGCCTGAAACGAGAGGGGAGCAAGATGGCAGAGGACAACGGCGTGATGGAGATCACCACCGACAACTTCCAGGCGACGGTGCTCGAGAACGAGCTGCCGGTGCTGATCGACTTCTGGGCGGAGTGGTGCGGGCCGTGCCGGATGATCGCACCGGTGATCGAGCAGATCGCGGCCGAGCGCAGCGACATCGTGGTCGGCAAGCTTGACGTCGACGAGAACACCGAGATCGCCCAGCGCTACCACGTGACGGGGATCCCGTTCGTGGCGCTCTTCGAGCACGGGGAGATCTCCCGCTACGCGGTCGGCGCGATGCCCAAGGCGCAGCTCGAGCGCGCGCTCGGCCTCAGCGACTGAGGGGGAGGCGATGCCCACCTACGACATGACCTGCACGACCTGCGAGCACGAGTTCGAGGCCTTTCGCCAGGGCTTCCTGCGCGACGAGGACCGGGTCTGCCCCACCTGCGGGGCGACCGAGGCGCGGCAGCGCTTCACAGGCTTCGTCACCGCCCGCCCCTCCCGCCCGGCGGCCGAGCCGCGGGTGACCGGGTTCGGCGGCGGCGGGTGCTGCGGCGGGGCCTGCGGCTGCGGGTAGCGGCGATGGCGACCGCCGCCGGCGCGCCGGCCACGCGCGACCAGCTCCTCGTGCGGCTGCGCCGCGCGGAGGGCCAGCTGCGCGGCGTCCAGCGGATGGTGGATGCCGGGGCCGACTGCCAGGAGGTGCTCACGCAGCTCTCGGCGGTGAAGGCGGCCCTCGACCAGGTCGGACTGCACCTCATCTCGGAGCGGATGCGCTCCTGCCTCCAGGCGGGGGACGAGGGCTGCGAGGCGGCGTTCGACACGGCCGTGACGACGCTCCTCCGCTACACGACCCTCGCCCGGTAGCCCCCCGACCGGGGGCACGGCCCGCCCGTCCGGGGAGGTGATCCCGGCGGCGGGCTTCGTCAGGATTCCGTCAGGAGCAGGGACGCGGCCCTGCTTCCCTCCTGCCGTGCTGTCGCCGAGGTGCCTCAATGCAGCGTCCCGCCCCTGCCCGCCGGATTGCCGCCCGTGGTGCTGCCCTGACAGCCGCCGCTGTCGCCGCCGCCGCGCTGGTCATCGGGATCGGCGGACGGAGCGTGAGCCTGGCCGCGACGTCGGTCTGCCAGACGAGCACCTCCCCGCTCTTCGGGTACAGCGTCACGGTCTGCGTGACCGTGCCCGACGGGAACCTCAGCGGCGTCGTGCCGGTGAGTGCCACCGTCGAGGTCACCGGCAGCAACAAGAGGCAGATCCAGCGGGGGATCTTCGTCATGGACCCCGCCGGCACGCCGCCGCTGGTCAGCCACGACAACCTCAAGGACCCCAAGCAGTACCTGCTCAGCGACTTCGAGGCCGAGGACACCGCCCCCAACCAGAAGACCTACCGGATGACCCTCGACACCCGGCGCTGGGGCGACGGGCCGCACAAGATCGGCGCGCTGGCGTTCATGACCGACGTCGACCCGGCGTGCCCGACCTGCCCCGAGGGGTGGCCGTCCCTCCCCGCCACGGTCTCCAAGACGTTCGCCAACGGCTTCGCGACGCCGCCGCCGAACCCCCGCAGCTTCGTGCCCAAGACCTACGAGCCGCCCGCGGGCCAGCCGCTCGTGGTGGCGGCGGTGGGCGACGGCGCCGCCGGCGAGACGAGCTCCAAGGCGGTCGTGAGCCTCGTCGCC
>JAWVEW010000517.1:0-4495 GCA_033856495.1 Miltoncostaeaceae bacterium
CACTTCGTCGGGCGCCCCACCCCGCTCTACCGCGCCCGCGGCCTGGAGCGCCTGTACCAGGTCCCATGCCTCTACCTCAAGCGCGAGGACCTGTGCCACACGGGTGCCCACAAGATCAACAACGCCCTGGGTCAGGTGCTGCTGGCCTCGCGGATGGGCAAGCGCCGGATCATCGCCGAGACCGGCGCCGGCCAGCACGGGGTGGCCACGGCGACCGCCGCCGCGCTCTGCGGCCTGGAGTGCGCGGTCTACATGGGGCGCGTGGACATGGCCCGCCAGCGGCTCAACGTGATCCGGATGCGCCTGCTCGGGGCCGAGGTGGTGCCGGTCGACGCCGGCACGGCGACGCTCAAGGACGCCACCAGCGAGGCCATCCGGGACTGGGTCACGAACGTCCGCAGCACCCACTACGTGATCGGCTCGGCCGTGGGGCCGGCGCCCTACCCGGAGATCGTCGCGAGCTTCCAGTCGGTGATCGGTCGGGAGTCCCGGGCGCAGATCCTCGATGCCGAGGGGCGCCTGCCGGCGACCGTGGTGGCCTGCGTCGGCGGCGGCTCCAACGCGATCGGGATGTTCCGCGCCTTCCTGGAGGACGCCGAGGTGGCGCTCGTGGGGGTGGAGGCCGCCGGCGAGGGGATCGAGAGCGGTCGCCACGGAGCCTCGCTGGGTCACGGCCGTCCGGGCGTGCTCCACGGCTCCTACTCCTACCTGCTCCAGGACGCCGACGGTCAGGTGGCGGAGGCGCACTCCATCTCTGCGGGGCTCGACTATCCCGGCGTGGGCCCTGAGCACTCCCACCTGCGCGACAGCGGCCGGGTGCGCTACGCGAGCGTCACCGACGCCGAGGCGCTCACGGCGTTCCGCCTCTGCTGCCGGGAGGAGGGCCTCATCCCGGCCCTCGAGAGCGCCCACGCGGTCGCCCTGCTCGCGCGCGAGGGCGAGGGCGCGGCGCTCGGGGCCGGTGGGCCGGTGCTGCTCTGCCTCTCCGGGCGCGGGGACAAGGACGTCGAGCACGCGGCGGCCGCCCTCGGCATCGATGCCTGACGGCTCCGCGCGCCTCGAGCGCGCGTTCGCCGACGCCGGCCGGCCGCTCTTCATCCCGTACGTGATGGGCGGCTACCCGGATCCCGACACGAGCGCCGCCCACGCCGCGCTGCTGGCGCGTCATGCCGACGTGCTGGAGCTGGGTGTGCCCTTCTCGGACCCGCTGGCGGACGGTCCGACGATCCAGGCCGCGGGGCAGCGGGCGCTGCTGGCGGGCACGCGGCCGGAGACCGTCATGGAGATCGCCGAGGGCCTGCGCGGTGGCCCGCCGGTCGTGCTGATGACCTACTACAACGTGGTGCTGGCGGCGGGCCACCGGCGCTTCATGACGCGGGCGGCGGCGGCCGGGGTGGCCGGCGTGATCGTCCCGGACCTCCCGGTCGACGAGGCCGCGCTGGTTCGCGCGGCCGCCGACGATGCCGGGGTCGCCCTGGTGGCGCTCGCGGCGCCGACCACCGGCGACCGGCGGCTGGCCGAGATCGGCCGGAGCGCCCGCGGCTTCGTCTACTGCGTCTCGGTGGCCGGCGTGACGGGCGGTCAGGTCGCCGTCGACGCCGACCTGCGCGAGTTCCTCGCGCGCGCCCGCCGCGCCGTGCCGGCGCCGCTGGCCGTCGGCTTCGGCATCCGGACGCCCGTCCAGGCCGCCGCGATCGGGGCGCTCGCGGACGGCGTGGTGATCGCCAGCGAGCTGGTCCGGCTCATCGAGGCTGCGCCGGACCCCGGTGCGGCCGAGGCCGCCCTCGATGCGTTCGCGGGCGAGGTGCGCGCCGCGCTCGCCGGGTCCGTGCCCGCCGCTCGCTGATCTCGGGGCGTCGCGCCCGCTTCCGCTCCCGCTCCTCGGCGCCGGCCTCGGCCCAGAGCAGCGGGTCGGCCGGCGGCCGGATCGGGCAGCTCACCGGGGCTCCGCAGCCGGGCGCGGGCGCATCAGCGCGCACAGGCGCAGCGCGACCTGATAGCCGCCGTCCGTCTCCGCGCCGGTGAGGATGACCAGGCCGCCGGGCCGGCCCTCGAGGCCGCCGAACATGCGGTGGCCCTCCTCGGCGACGATCAGCACGGGGTGGGACTCGGGGACGTCGACCGCCTGAGTCTCCGCTCCCCCCGAGCGAAGGAGGACCACGTCGGCGCCGGCGAGATCGGCCTCCACCGCGGCGTCCACCGCGGTGACCGCATGCCCCAGACGCGTGAGCCTCCTGGCCAGATCGCTCCGGCCCCGGCCCGCCGGTCCCACGACCACCACCCCGAGCGTGCCCTGGGTTTCGATCGCCATCCCTTCCTCCGCCTCGATGGATCGCGGATCTCGGTCGCCGATCCGCGTCACCTCCTTAACGCGGGGTGGCGGAGAAGGTCGAGAAATTATTTGCTCTCTTCGCGAGCGGCGGTCGCGACCCTGCGCGGCGGCCGGCGCGACGCGAGCCCCGCGCCGTCGGCCCGCACCGCATTTCGGCTCGGGGGGGCGAGGCGGTGTGGAGCGGCCGGCGGCCGCCCCATGCGGCCTACGGGGTCGGGGCCGCGGGCGCGGTCGAGGTGGGCGCCGCGCTCTCCGTCGGAGCGGGGGACGTGCCGGCCCCCGTCTCTGCTGAGGGGGCCGGAGTCGCGCCCGTGGACGTCGATCCCGCGCCGCCGCCGAGCCCCTGGAGCAGCGGCGTGAGAACAGAGGTCAGGGAGCTGGCGATCGCGGTCGCGTCCGGCACCTTCACCTGCGGAAGGCTGGAGGCCGGGGCGGGCGTCGGGTCGCTCGGCGCCGGCGAGGCCGGAGGGGCGGCGGTTCCGGACGGGGCTGTCTCGGGCCCCGCGGCACCGGACGCGGCGGGCTCCGTCGCGGCCGGCGCCGTCGCGCCCCCGGCCGGAGGCGGCGCGGACGGGAGGACCGTGTTCACCAGGCTGCTGACGATCGGGACCTTGACGCTGCCGACGACCGGCAGGGAGCGCACCACGGACCCCAGGCTCGACAGCCTCGGCGACGTCTGGCGCGGCGCCGGGACGTTCGAGGTGGAGGCGGAGCCGGCTGAGGTTCCCGAGGTCTGCGACCCGCTGCCGGAGGTGCTCGACGGGACGCCGCCGGCCGGCTGCGAGCCCGCACCGGTCATGGACCCGACGCCGCCGCCGGCGGCGCTCCCGGCCGCCGTGGAGGCGGAGGTCGCGTCGGCTGCTGTCGCGCCTGCGGCCCGCGCGTCGGCTGCGGCGGACGCGGCCGCCGTCGTCGCGGCGGCGAGCCCCGAGGCCGCGTTCCCGAGATCGGCCTGCGCGGGGGCGACCGGTGACGAGATCGAGGACGGGTCGGACGCAGCCATCGAGATGAGGGCGGGATCGATGGTGCCGATCGAGGGGCCGAGGACGGTCGTGAGCGTCTCGGCCGGCGCGCCCGCGTCGGGGGGCGCCGCCGTCTCGGGACCTGGGGAGTAGGGCGCCGGGTCCCCGGTCGCCGCCGCCAGCAACGTCGCGGCGAGCCCGCCGGGGCCGGATGTCGGCATGGTCGAGGCGCTCGCCGCTGCGCTGCCCTCGCTGGCCGAGCGCATCGCCTGCCTGGCCAGCGGCACCACGGCCGCCGAGCCCCCCACCAGGGCCACCGCGCTCACGACGGCGGCCTTCATCGCGAAGCTGCCCAGCCCGGCGCCGGCTCCGGCCGCCGCGCTCAGACCGGCCGTCGCCCCTCCGGCGCCGGCCGCCAGCGTTCCGCCGCCGCCGGCTGCGGCGCCGGCCGCCGCGCTGCTTCCAGCAGCGCCCGCGCCCGCCGCCGCACCGCCGGCGCTGGCGCCCTCCGTGGCCCCGCCGATGCCGGTGACCCACGCGCCCGCCCCGGACCCGCCGCCCGCCGCGCCCGCCAGCGCGACCGCTCCGCCGCCGCCCCCGACCGAGGCGAGGACCGCCTCCAGGATGCGCTGCGCCGCGATCGCGGGCAGGACCGGGGCGAGCATCGCGAGCCGGGTCGGCCGCTCGACGAGCGACGCCTGGAAGCGCGTGCAGCCGGCGCAGGAGCGCAGGTGCGCCTTCACGCGGCGCGCCCGCAGCAGGCGGCCGTCGCCGTCGGACACGCGCCGGCGCACGTCCGAGCACGAGAGGGCCCTGCCCTCCCCGAACTCCTGGAGGGTCTGGCGGGCCTCGTAGATGAGCTGCTTGGCGCCGGCCGACGTCGTGTCGAGGGCCTCGGCGATCGCCTCGTGGGAGAGGCCGCTGAGCTCGCGCAGGACCAGCGCCGAGCGCTGCTGGTCCGGCAGCTGGGCGAGGTCCGCCCGAAGCTGGCGCATGTTCTCGGACACCTCGGCCCGCTCGTCCACGCGACCGCCCACGGACTCCTCGAGCCCGGTCAGCTCCTCGTGACGGGACCGGCGGCGCATCAGGCTGATGCACTGGTTGTGCGCGATGCGGTAGAGCCAGGGCTTCACGGCGACGTCCCGCTCCCCGGCCAGCAGCGCCCGGTAGGCGTTGAGCATGGTCGCCTGGAGTGCCTCCT
>JAWVEW010000518.1:0-11853 GCA_033856495.1 Miltoncostaeaceae bacterium
GAGCGGGCGCAGGCCGCAGCCGATGGCGTCGAGCTTGGAGCCCACGTGCCGGGCCTGCGCACGGTTGTCCTCGCGCACGGGCTCGTCGAGCTCCTCCCAGGGCCGGGCATTCGCCCGCCGCGGGCCCGTCCCTCCCCCGGCGAGGTGGCCGCGCAGGTACTCCTCGTGGAGGGCGCGGGCGATCGTCTCGGTGGTGTTGTCCAACAGCAGCTCGGGCGTCGAGGTCTCCTCGATCAGCCCGAAGACGGCCAGCCCGCCCGGCAGCGCCAGCGCGCCGTCGCCGGAGCTCAGGAGCCGCGCCGCCGAGCCGGTCGAGGAGGTCACCTGCACCACCACCGGCACCTCGCGCCCCTCCAGACGGCGCAGCAGGGTGAGGCCGGCGCGGAGGCCGACCTCCTCGTCCTCGAGGCAGACGTACACGGCGTCCACGGTGGCGGGCCCGTCGTTCAGGAAGCGCGCCTGCTCGAACTCCGGCGTGCCGACCGCCGCCCCGACGGCGGCGATGTCGCACGCGTGGTCGAGCCGCGGGTGGCGCAGGCGCAGGCGGGCGAGCTCGTCGGAGCCGTCCGGGTCGACCACGGTGATCCGCAGCCGGCGGTCGGGACCGGATCGGGCCCCGAGCGCCTCCCAGAGGCGGGCGGCGCCGACCAGCAGCGCCCCGCCCATCCGTCCCAGGCCCACCACCAGCAGGTGCGGCGGCTCTGCCACGGCCGGATCCGCGCCGTCCGCCAGCAGCGGGTGGCGGCGCAGGAGCGCCCGCGCCCCCCGCTCGAAGACGTTCACCACCTCGAGGGCCGGCCGGCCGGGCTCCAGGTCCACGGCCCGGGCCGACAGCGCACGGGCCAGCTCGTCGTCGGAAACCTGCACCACGGTCGTGTGCGCGCGGCCGTCCCGGCCCGCCATCCGGTCGACGATCGAGGCGATCTCCAGGTTCGCCCGGTCGGCCGCGCAGACCGCGATCACGCAGCGCGCGCGGTCGGCCCGCGCGTGCCTCAGCACGGTCTCGTCGGTTGCGTCGCCGACCACCACCATCGCGCCCCGGTCCCGCGCGGCGGCCACCGCCGCCTCGCTGGGGTCGAGCTCGACGGCGACGATGCGATCGCCGCGCGCGCCGAAGGTCTCCACCAGCTGCAGCCCCCGGCGGCCGAGGCCGCAGATCAGCACGTGGTCGCGCGAGCGGCGAATGCGGCCGTCCTCGAGGCGCGCCTGGAACAGGGCGACGAGCGCCTTCGCGCCGGCGAACACGATCGACGCCGGGGCGAGGAAGCGGGCGACCTGCAGCTCCCAGGGCGCGTTGTCGACGTCCGCGTAGCCGAAGCTGTAGAGCTTGATGGTGTCGTAGATCGTGTCGAGCGTGCCGGTGCTCTGCGCGTACCCGATGACGCCGAGCACGCCGGCCGCGATCCCGAACGACCAGATGATCAGCCACTCGTGCCGCCGGGTGCCCGCGCGCAGGCCGAGGATCCTGAGGATGCTCATCGCGCCGCCTCGGGGTCGACGAACCGGCGCAGCGCCTCCGCGTCCCGGGGGAGCCCGTGCAGGCCGGGGCGGGCGCTCCAGGCCGGGTCGCCCAGGAGGGCGTCCGCGGATCGGCCGCTGTGCTCGACGATTCCCACGCCGGCGCCGAAGGCCAACGCGATCCGGTACTCGAGGGCGGCGATCCGGCCGCCGTTGATCCCCAGCAGGCGCACCTCGGCCGGCCGCAGGCCCGACCGCAGCAGGTCGGTCCAGGCCTGCAGCGGCTCGATCACGCTGAAACCATCTCCGGAGGAGAGCCGCAGCTCGTCGCATCGGCTGCGGTCGCGCTCCGGAGTCGCGTCCGGTGGAACGCGCTCGGGCAGGTAGCCGATCGCCCGCACCGCGTTCCCGCGGGCGGCCTTCACGTCGCCGGCGAGGCCGGCGATGCCCTGGTTGGTCCCGCCGAAGAGGATCGCGCCGCGGAAGGAGCGGAAGGCCTCCAGCACCACCGCCCGGTAGGAGCGCATGTGGCGCTCGACGGTCGCGTCGGTGCCGCCCGCCACGATCACGGCCGGGGCGTCGATCGGGCTCTGGCCGTTCCGCGCGGCGGAGGCGACGCGCGCCATCGCGGCCGGCGAGGGGAACCGCGCGGCCACGCCCAGCGCCAGCAGGCGCTCCGCGACGTCCGCGCCCTCGGGGGCGCTCCCGGCCGGCGTGCCCAGGCTCTGCCGCGCCCGCTCCAGCGCGGCGGGCTCCGCGGCGACCGCGATCGCGTGCGCGTACACCAGCAGGCTCTCCTGGAGGTCGCCGGCGCGCAGCGCGGCGCGGGCGCGCATGAGCAGCGACTCCTCGGGCCTCATGCCGCCCGCCCGGCGGCGGCGGGGTGCCGGTGGGAGCGGAGCGTCATCCGCCGCCCTCCGTCAGGAAGGTCCTCCGCTCGTCCCCGGTCAGCGGGCGCGTCACGCGTGTCCTGGCCAGCGCCAGGGCGCGGTCGAGCGTCGCGCACGCCGCGCAGTCCCAGACGTGCGCCGCGCCGTCCTCGCCCACGCTCAGGATCCGGAGCCCGTCGGGGCTGAAGGCGACGTCGCGCACCAGCCCGGCGTGGCCGCGCACCTCCATCCGGGTCGTGCCGCCGGACCAGTCCCAGACACGGACCGCGCCGAACTCGCCGCCGCTGACCACGCTCCGACCGTCGGGGCTGAAGGCCACGGCCTGGATCGCGCCGTCGGCGCTCGGCAGCACCGTTCGGGCGCTCTGCCCTGACCAGTCCCAGACCTGCACGGTGCCGTCCTCGGCGCCGCTGACCGCGCTCTGCCCGTCGGGGCTGAACGCCGCGTCCTCGACCGGCGATCCGACCGGCAGCCTGCGCATCTCAGTGCCGCTGCCGGCGTCCCAGACACGGACGGTCCCGTCGCTGCCGGCTGTGAGGACGCGGCGCCCGTCCGGGCTGAACGCCGCTGCGTTGACCGCTCCCAGGTGCCCCCGGAGGGTCAGCTGCGCGGTCGCCGCGGAGCCGTCCCAGACGCGGGCCAGGCCGTCGGCGCTCGCGATGACGACGCGGCGGCCGTCGGGGCTGAAGGCGGCGTCGAAGGCGTAGTCGCCGCCAGCCTGCAGCGTCCGCGAGGCGCCCCCGGGCAGGTCCCACACGCGCGCCGCGTTGTTGTCGGCGGCCAGGAGGCGCCGGCCGTCGGGGCTCAGCGACGCCGCCCAGATCGGGCCGAACCCGGCGAGGATCCGGGTCCTGGCCCGGCCGGAGGGATCCCAGAGACGCACCTTGCCGTCTGCGCCCGCCACGACGGCTGTCCGGCCGTCCGGGGCGAACGAGGCGCTGAACAGCGGCTGCGGGGCGCGGAGGGTCGCGACGGGCCGCTCGCTGGCCACCTCCCACGTACGCAATGTGCCGTCCTTGCCGACGCTCGTCACGGTCCGCCCGTCGCGGGCGAAGGCGACCCGGTAGACCTCGCTGCCGTGTCCGCGCAGCACCACTGGCGCGCCATCCCCCTCGAGCCGCCAGACGCGCACGGTCCGGTCCTGCCCGGCGCTCGCCACCAGCCGGCCGTCGGGGCTGAAGGCGGCGCTCAGGACCGGTCCGTCGTGTCCGCGAAACGCGCGTACGCGACGGCCGCCGAGGTCCCAAACGCGTACGACGCCGTCGTTGCCGCCCGTGACGAGGCGCCGGCCGTCGGCGCTGAAGGCCACGCTGCGGGCGATGCCGTCGTGCGCCTGCACGCGCGTGAGTTGCGATCCGCTGGCCCGGCTCCAGACGTGGACCACGCCATCGCTCGTGGCCGCGGCGAGGGCGGCGCCGGACGGGCTGAAGGCCAGGTCGTACACGGGGCCGCCGGCGGTTCGCAGGACGAGCGAGCGCCCGCGGCCGCGCCAGGGCCGCACCAGCACGTCGCCCATCGAGCCGCCCACCGCGATCGTCCCTCCGCCGGGGGCGATCGCCGCGCTGAAGGCGTCGCTCTCCCCGCCCGCGAGGGCCGGGCCGGGCCGGAGCCCCGAGACCTCGAAGAAGGTCGCGGTGCCGCCGCCGTCGATGACCGCCGCTCGCGTGCCGTCGGGGCTCAGCACGGCGCCCTGCCCGTAGCCGGCCACCTTCCCGAGCGTGCTGACCGGCCCCTCCGGGGCGCTGCGGCCTCGGACCGTTCCGTCCGCCCCGACGGCGACGGCGGCGCCGCCGTCGGCCGAGAGCGCCGCGGCATCCGCCTCCCCCGTGACGAGGGCGACGCGCCCGCGCACGTGCGACTCGTCGAGCGCCCGGTCCAGGACGCTCTCGGCCTCCGCCGTGGGGCGCGCCTCGGCAGCCCTGATCGCGAGGAGCAGGCCCAGCTCGGGATCGACGGGCAGTTGCTGCTCCGCGCTGGACGCGAGCTGGCGGGAGATCGCGACATCCCGCTGGCGGTTCGCCTCGTCGCGCTGCCAGAAGGCGAGGCCGGCGGCGCCGCTGATCGCCACCGTGGCGACGCTGAGCCCGGCGATCGCCAGCCGGACGCGACGCTGCCGGCCGCGCGCCTCGCGCGCCTCGCGGTCGCGGCTGGCCGCGACGTAGGCGTAGTGGAGCGGCGTCGGCTCGGGCTGCTTGCCCTCCGCGCCGCCCTGGGTGAGCCAGTCCTCGGCGCCCCGCAGGGCGCTGCCGCGCAGCAGGAGGCTCTCGTCGCGCCCGCCGCGGTCCCATTCGACGGCCCCCAACAGCAGCCGGGTGTGGCGCTGGACCCAGTCGAGGTCGGTGTCGAGCGCCCCGATGAGCTGCTCGAGGGCGGTCTCGAAGGCCGGCTCCTCGGCGAAGGAGATCCAGTTGTGCGCGGCGACCGACTCCGGCAGCTCGCGGTGGTCCACCTGCTCGCGCAGGATCGGCACGATCCGCTTGTTCAGCCGCTCGGCGTGGGTGACCTCCAGCCGGCAGATCTCGGAGGCCGCCGAGCGCGGGCTCACCACGAAGACGAACGAGTGGCTGGCCTCGATCCCCGCCTCCACCTCCCGCAGCCACTGGGCGGTCGGGGGGATGTCCTCCCAGTCGACCCAGACGTCCTTGCCGCGCTCGCTGAGCGCGCCGTGCAGCGCGCCGACGAAGCCCTTGTCGGCGCGTGAGTAGGAGATGAAGAGGTCGGGCATCGGCGGTGGGCGCCTCCGGGCGGTGGACGTGGAACGGGCGGCGGACGGGTCCCTTCCGATTGCAGCGCGCTCCGGCGCCGCGCGCCGTCCCCCGTTCGGGGGATCCCTGGCGAGCGGGCAGCCGGGGCGATGTCCCGCCAACGGGGGATCGCGGCCGCCCGGGCCGCGGGGGAGGGTGCCGGGCATGAGGCCCCGCAACGCTCCTTCGGGTTGCGCCGGCCTCCGCCGGGCCCGCGATGGCGTCACGGATGAAGCACCGCGCCGCACGGCTCTTCCACCGCATCGGGAGGAGCCCAAGTGCCACCCTCGACCACACGCCGCCGCGGCATCCGCGCCAGCCTGACCGCCGGCCTGCTCGCAGCCGGGAGCCTGCTCGTCCCGGCGCTGCCGTCCCGCCCCCTCCCGGCTCGGACACGCCCCCCGGCGCGCACCGGGACGACTGGCCGCCCTGCCGCACCGGCTTCCTCAACAGCGAGACCATCGGGCGCACCCACCACGGGATCGCCGGCGGGATGCAGATCCGGGTGGTCTGGCAGAACCAGAGCTTCTTCACCCGGCCTGCCGGTCACGCTCCACACCGACGGGCAGGAGAGCGGGCACTGGCTCTGGCCGCGGCAGACGGTCACGCGGTGGGACGGTCCACTTCGTCTTCGGCGACATGCGGCCGTACCCGGAGTTCGTCTGGAGCCTGAGGGCCACGAGCCCCTCGAGCGTCAGTCCTGCTCGGCGACAAGGTCTACGCGCCCCGCTGCCAGGGCTCGGACTCCTCGCCATGAGCGTGCGAGAGCGATCCCCTCGACCGGGGGACCGCTCTCGCGACGTCGCACCCGAACACCAGCGCGGTTGGCCGGCATCGCGCCGGGTACCACGTCATCGACCCAGCGGCGCGGTGAACGCCCTGGGCCTGCGGCACGGAGGATCTGCTCCGATGCACCCTCAACCCTATCGGAACACCGGCGCGCAAGGTTCGACGCGCGATCGCCGCTCCCGCGGGTGCCGCAGCACGACGTTACCTCGGCACCCGGAGGAGCGACGATGAGAACAGGCCTGACCGTGCGCGAGGACGCGCGCAGCGAGCCGATGCGCTGGCCCAGCTGGTCGCAGTGGCGGCAGGGACGGCGCGACCCGTGGTCGGTGTGGGTCCGGACGGTGCAGGCGCCCTGCTCCCTGTGCTGGGGGCAGCGGCGCATCCTCGAGCCCGGCCCGCTCGGCCACCTCCCCGTGATCTGCGACGCCTGCGCCGGCACCGGCGTCCGCACGGCCGCGTAGCCCCCGACCCGGCCCTTCACCGGGTCGGCACCGGAGCGTCACCTCACGTCAACCACCCCCCGGACTACCGTCGGGAGCCGAGCGGCTGGGACCGGACAGGCGGAAGAGGACGGGGAGGTCGATCGCATGAGGGGAAGGATCTTCTTGGGCGGCGCCGCGCTCGCGGGCGCCGCCGTCTTCGCGGCGGTGGGCGCGGCGTCGGGGCCCGACGGACCGACGCGTACGACGGTCCCGAGCGCACTTCCGAAGGCCGCGGCCAACGCGCCGGCATCCCAGCTCTCACCCGAGCTTCGGCAGACCATGGTCGCGCAGGGCTCGATGCCGCTCGAGAACCCCCAGGGGATCATCGGGTGGTACGGCTACGAGAACGACGCGCCGAGCGCCGACAACCCCGCCCTGCCGCAGATGGTGCCGGCCCCGGGCGGCACGACGGAGGCCCAGAAGACCGAGCCCGACAAGAACACCTATCTGGTCCTCGAGAACCAGACCGGCGCCGACCCGAACTCTGCGTACGGCACGCATTTCCTCTTCCAGGGGCATGAGGCCGCGGCCAGGGACGCGCAGGGCAACAAGCTCGGCTACATCACGAGGATCAACCTCGACGCCGACACGGCCCACCGCGTGACGCTGTTGGCGAGCAAGGACGTGACCGGCGCGCCGATCTCGACCATCGACGGCTCGACCTGGGACCCCTGGGCGCAGCGCCTCCTCCTCACGACCGAGAGCACGTCGGCGCCGATCTATGCGGCCACGGCCGGCTACCCGTCCCAGGTTGAGGACGTCTCGGGCGCGCTCGGACGGGGCGGCTACGAGGGCATCCAGAACGACTCCGCCGGCAATCTCTGGATCGTCGAGGACATCGGGGGCGCGGTGAAGGGCGCGACGACGGCGAAGCAGCCGAACAGCTTCGTCTACCGCTACGTCCCGGCGAAGCCCGGCGACCTGAAGAACGGCAGGCTGCAGGCGCTCCAGGTCCTCAACCACGCCGGGCAGCCGATCACCGTCGAGTCCCAGGCGGCCCTGATGGCGCCGGACCAGGTGGCGGTGCACAGCTACGGCGTCACGCTGCCGACCAGGTGGGTGACGGTCCACGACACCGCGGTCGACGGCACCGCGCCGTTCAACGCGAACACCGCCGCGAAGGCCGCGAAGGCGACGCCGTTCAAGCGCCCGGAGAACGGCGTGTTCCGGCCCGGCTCGAAGTTCCGGGACTTCTACTTCTCCGAGACCGGCGACACCAACGCGACGAGCCCCGAGAACGGCGACCCGACCACCGGCGCCGGCGGCGCGGGGGGCTGGGGCGGGGTCTTCGAGCTGACCCAGTCGAGCCCGTCCGCGAGCACTGGCAGGATCACCATGCTCTATCGCGGGAACCAGTCGGTGACGGGGCTGGACAACATCCAATTCCTCTCCCGCGACCTCGTCACCCTCGGCGAGGATGCCGGCGACACGCTGCACACCCAGCGCAAGGCGCTCGACTCCGCGTACGTCTTCGACGTGGAGACCGACTACTCGACGGGCGCGCAGCCGACCCGCTGGCTGGCCGAGGGGCGCGACCCATCGGCGACGCTCGACGCGGGCGCCGGCGGCTTCGGCAGGAACGACGGCGACAACGAGATCACCGGCATCCACGTCTCGAACGGGGACCCGGGGCCCGACGGCATCCTCGGCGCACGCACGCCGCACCTGGACCACGGCGAGTGGCGGTGGTTCTGGACACAGCAGCACGGCGACAACGTCACCTGGGAAGTGACGGTCGCCAGCGAGGACCACTAGCGGCCCGCGAGCGGCGGAGGGGCCCGCCGGTCGGCGGGCCCCTCCCTGCGCCCCTCAGGCTCAGCTCATGCGGCAATCGGGCTGCTGGCGCCCCGTCTTCGTGAGCACGAGCTGCCACAGCTGCGCGTCGCGCGCGCGCGCCGCGCCGGCGGCCCCGAGCAGGTAGAACTTCCACAGCCGGTAGAAGCGCTCGTCGTACTTGTGCCTCAGCTGCGGATAGGCGCGGTCGAAGTTCTCCCACCACGCCATGAGCGTGAGGTCGTAGTCGGGGCCGATGTTGTGCAGGTCCTCGACGACGAAGAGCCCCTCCATCGCCCGCCCCAGCTGGGCGAGCGAGGGCGAGACCGCGTTGGGGAAGAGGTACTTGTCGACGAACGGCGTGCCGCGGCGGCGGCTGCGGTTGTTCCCGATCGTGTGGATGACGGCGACGCCGTCGTCGACGAGCGAGCGGTGCACCACCTGCATGGCCTCGCGGTAGTTCCGCGGCCCGACGTGCTCCATCATTCCGATGGACGCGACGCGGTCGAAGGTGCCGGTGACGTCCCGGTAGTCGCAGAGGCGCAGATCGACGTCGAGGTGCTTCCACATCTCGCGGCCGAGCGCGTGCTGGTCCTTCGACAGCGTCACCGCGAGGACCGAGCAGCCGTAGTGCTGGGCGGCATAGCCGGCGAGTCCGCCCCAGCCGCAGCCGAGGTCCAGCATGCGCATGCCCGGCTCCAGGCCGAGCTTGCGGCAGACCAGGTCGAGCTTCGCCTCCTGCGCCTCGGCGAGCGTCGAGGCGTTCTTCCAGTAGGCGCAGGTGTAGACCATCCGCGGGTCCAGCATGCGCGTGTAGAGGTCGTTGCCGATGTCGTAGTGGGCCTCGACCGACCGGCTGGAGCGCGCCTTCGACTGGGGATTGCGGACGACCGCCCTGGCGGCCAGGAGGCGCAGGCGCAGGCTTCCGGTCACCTTCTCCTTCAGCCCGGCGCGCAGGATCTTCTCGATCAGGACGTCGAGCGCGTCGGTGTCCCACCAGCCGTCCATGTAGGACTCGCCCAGGCCGATCGACGCCTCGCGCAGGACGCGGCCGTAGAACCGCCGGTCGTGGACCTGGATGTCGCCGGGACCCGGACCGCCGAAGCGGATGCCGGCCATGCCGAAGAGCTCCCGGATCAGGCGCTCGGCGTCGTCCTCACGCCGCTGCGCTCGCCGCATCGGCCCCGTTGCAGACGGCGGGACGCTGCGTGGCGAGGAGGCGCCGGAGGGGCGAAGCGGCGTGGTGGGGGCGTCCATGGCGGCGCGTACGTTGTCAGATTCGGACTCGCGGTGGAGCGCCCCGGGGAGCCTCGGCTCCCTCCGGCTGCTCGTGCTGTCGCACGGCGATCGCTACCTCGAGGGCCTGCCCACGTACGGCGCCGCGCTGGAGCGCCTCTGGCTGCAGGGGGCAGCGCCACTGGCCGGCGCTGAGCACCAGGGGCCGCCTTCAGGTCGTCGCCCGCAGCGGCCACTTCGTCTGCGGCGACCGCCCGGCACTGGTGCGCCGCGCGCTGGAGGCGGAGATCATGGCGGACGGGGGTCGCGACCGAGACGCCCGCGGACACGTCGACGGAGGGAGATGACATGACCACGAAGGCAGACTTCAACGCCGAGGAGTGGGAGGCGGTGGTGAGGGGCCCGCTCAGCGCCGGCGTGCTCGTCGCCACGGCCGAGCGCGGAGGCACCTTCCGCGAGAGCCTCTCCATGGCACAGGCCTACACGGAGGCGCGGAAGAGCCGCGGCAAGGGCACCCTGCTCGACGAGATCGTCTCCTCGGCGCCGGCGCTCGAGCCGCCGGCCGAGCGCTCGCTGGAGGCCCTGCGCGAGCAGTCCCGGAGCCAGCTTCAGCAGGCGGTCGAGCTGCTCGCGGGCAAGGCGGACGAGGGCGAGCTGGATGAGTACCGCGCATTCGTCCTCGACGTGGCGGAGCGCGTCGCCGCCGCGCACAAGGAGGGAGGCTTCCTCGGCATCGGCGGCACGCGCGTCACAGACGCCGAGCGCCGGGCCATCGAGGAGGTCCGCCAGGCGCTCGGCGCCGCGTCCTGAGACCGCCCGATCCGGCTCGGGTGATCAGGCCGGCTCGTTCGGATCCTCGCGGCTCGCGAGGGTGGTCGCGCCCTCGCGGACCGCGGCCAGGTGGCGCTCCTGGATCGGCAGCGCCCACGAGACCAGCTCGCAGACCGGCGCGTCGCCGGCCCGATCGCCGAGGGCGCCCAGCACCTCCCAGTGGCCGACCTCCCCGGCCTCGGCCATGACCAGGAACTCGAGCCCGTCGAGGCCCTCGGCGTCCCCGCCCAGGTAGGTCGACATCATCTCGACGGCCTCGCCCCTGGTCTCGCGGGCCTTCTCGCGGATGGCCGTCTTTCGGCCCTCGCGCGTGCCCGCGAGCTGCTCGCAGCGACGCTCGGTCTCGGCCGCCTCCTCGCGCATGCGCTCGAGCGTCGAGACGATGTCCTCGTCGTCGACCATCTTGGCGACCTTCGCGGTCGCGCCCTTCGCCGCCATGGCGAGGCCCATCACCTCTCCCAGCTTGTCCTCCAGCCTGGTCAACTCAGCCAACGGGGCCTCCTGTCGGGGTGAAATGTGTGCCCCCAGGTACCCGGGTCGCGCCCTGGGCATTCCCCGCCGGCCGTCCTCATCCGCCGGCCTTCTCATTCGCGGGCGTCGTCGACCGGGATCGTGACGGAGAGCACCGTTCCCTCGCCCGCGGGGCTCGCGACCTCGATGGTCCCGCCCAGCGCCTCGACGCGGTCGCGGAGGCCGATGAGCCCCGAGCCCTGCGCGGGGTCGGCCCCGCCCACGCCGTCGTCGCGGATCGTGAGCTGCACCGTGCCGTCCTCCGCCACGAGGTCGACGTGCACCACGGACGCGTCGGCGTGCTTCGCGGCGTTCGCGAGCGCCTCCGAGGCGACGTAGTACACGGCCACCTCGACCCCCTCGCGGAACCGCCGGTCGCAGCCCACGCGAAGCTCGACCGGAGCGGCCGAGCGTCTGGCGAGTGTCCGGAGCGCCGGCCCGAGGCCGCCCTGGGAGAGCATCGCCGGATGGATGCCGCGGGATATGTCCTGGAGCTCGTCGAGCACGTGGGTCAATCCGTCCGCGATGTTCGAAAGCTCCTGCCGGATCTTCTGCCCGGGAGCCACCATCGCCTCGACGGAGCGCACCGCGAGCGCGAGCGAGACGAGCCGCTGTTGCGCCCCGTCGTGCAGATCCCGCTCGATGCGGCGCCGGGCCTCGTCCGCAGCGGCCAGCACGCGGGCGCGCGAGGCGCTGAGCTGGGCACGGCTGTCCGCATTCGCGATCCCGGTTGCGACCAGCTCGGTGAACTGCGCCATGCGCAGCTCGGTGTCCGCCAGGACCTGCTGCGCCTGTTCCTCCCTCCACGCGGCGACCATCACGCCCCAGAGGCGGCCGTCGACGACGATCGGCGTTCCGACCGACGACCGGATGCCCTGCTTGCGAAGCAGGGCCGCCGTGGGTCCAGAGGCGCGTGCGTAGTCCTGGATCCGCGCTGGGCGGCCGGTGCGGAACACCGATGCCGCAACGCTCTCGCCCTCGAGCGTCAGCCGCGTTCCCACCGTGATCGCTATGCCGTCGTCGCTGCCCGCGAAGATCGTGCCGGTGCCGTCCTGCTCGTAGCGCATCAGCCTCCCGACGTCCGCGCCGAGCAACTGGCGCATCTCCGCGGCGACCGCATCGAAGACCTCGGTCGGTTGG
>JAWVEW010000519.1:0-2940 GCA_033856495.1 Miltoncostaeaceae bacterium
GCCACCGAGGCGGCCACGATCCCGACGTGGGTCAGGGTCTGGGCGCGGATGTCGTCGCCGTGGTCGGCGATCCAGTCCCAGCGGATGGACTCAGGCACGGCTGCCGACCGCCGCCTGCGGCCCGGAGCCGGCCGGCGGCTGAGCCCCCGCGGCCGGCGACGAGCCCTGCTCCGCGGCGCGAAGCGCCATCGAGATCTCCTCCACCCCAACCGCTCCCACGACCTCGCCCTCCTCGTCGACGACGGCCGCGCGCGGCACCCCGACCTCGAGGAGCGTCGAGAGCGCCTGGCGCAGCGTCGCGGTGCGCGGCAGCCGGGGCACGGGCGACGGCGGCGTCGGGGGCGGCGAGAGCGCGATGTCGGCCAGGCGCGTCAGCGCGAGGCGCCGGAGGGCGCGGTCGGCGCCCACGAAGCCCGCCACGAACTCGTCCGCGGGCCGTGCGAGCAGCTCCGCCGGGGGGGCGACCTGGACCAGGCGCCCCTCCCGCATCACCGCGATCAGGTCCGCCATCCGGACCGCCTCGTCGATGTCGTGGCTCACCAGGACCACCGTCTTCGGCACGGCCCGGCGCAGGCGCAGGAAGTCGTCCTGGAGGCGGGCGCGGGTGATCGGGTCGACCGCCGAGAACGGCTCGTCCATGAGCATCAGGGCGGGGTCGCCGGCCAGCGCCCGCGCCAGCCCGACCCGCTGCTGCTGGCCGCCGGAAAGCTCCGCCGGGTAGCGCCGGGCGTACTCGTCCGGCGGCAGCCCCACCAGCGTCAGCAGCTCGTCCACGCGCGCCCGCACGCGCTCGCGCTCCCAGCCCAGGAGCCGCGGCACGGTCGCGACGTTCGCGCTCACCGTCAGGTGCGGCATCAGCCCCACCTGCTGGATCACGTAGCCGATGCGCCGGCGCAGCTCCGCCGGCCGCTGGGCGCGCACGTCGGCCCCGTCGATCAGGATCTGGCCGGCGGTCGGCTCGACCAGGCGGTTGATCATCTTCAGCGCGGTGGTCTTGCCGCAGCCGGAGGGGCCGATGAGCACGCAGAGGGCGCCCGACGGCACGGTCAGCGAGAGGCCGTCGACGGCCAGGCCGGGCGCCCCCGGATAGCGCTTGGTGAGCGACCGCAGCTCCAGCGTGCCCGCGCGGGCCCCGTCGAGGCGATCGAGCGGGGCCATTCGCGGAAGTTACTCGGTCGAGATGTTGGGGTCGGCCTGCTGGGTGACCGGGACGATGGCCACGAAGTGCTCGCTGGGCTCGTCGATCAGGGGCCCCAGCCGCTCGGCCGCCTCCTCCTGGCCCGACGCCGCCAGGGCGTCGCGGTAGGCCGTCAGCAGCTCCACGACGGACGCCTCGTCGCTCTCGACGAGCGGCGCCAGGCTCACCTTGGCGGCCTTGGAGAGACGGCGGCGCACGGCCGCCTCGTCCAGGTTCCACTCCGGGTTCTGGCGGACGTAGACGCGGCCGCCCGTCATGCCGCTGCACAGCCACGGCCCGGGGTCGCCGAGCACCACGGCGCGTCCGCCGGTCATGTACTCGAAGGCGAACCCCTTGCAGTTCGCCCGCGAGGCGATGCTGCCCAGGCGGTCGTTGATCGGCTCGGTCGGCTCGCCGCCGAGGACCATGTCCGCGCCCGAGAGCCGGATGCCGGCCCGCGCGTCGGCATTGCCCTGGATGAGGAAGCGGCCCCGCTGGGCGCCGTAGGCGAAGCTCTTGCCGACGTGGCCGCCCACCCACCCGCCGGCGGTGTTGCGGGCCTTGAGCACCTCCACCTCCCCGCCGAGCGCGCACTTCCCCACGCCGTCCTGGGCGCCCCCGAAGACGCGCACCCGCACACCGTAGAGCGTGAAGGCGGCGAGGCCGGACCCGGCCGCAGCGCCCTTGGTGAAGGCGAGGTCCACCACGGTGGCGTCGGGCAGGTGCCCGCCGCCGTTGCCCGACCCGTTGCCCTCGTCGCCGGAGTAGCCGCCGTCGCCGTTGGCGCGGGAGGCGCCGTTGGGCCGCGCGTGGCCGTTCCCGCCATTGGCCGAGATGCCGGTCACCCCGCGGGCGATCAGCCCGGCGAGGTCGGTGCCGAGGTTGCGGTCCGCGGCGGAGGCGACCTCCTCGTCGACGGCCAGCACGGCGCCGGCCGCCAGCCGCTCCGCGGCCACCTCGGGCGCCCGGTGGGGCGGCGGCGGGTTGAAGGGCCGGAAGAAGCGCGGCCGCCCGGACGGGGTGTGGATGATGCGGTCGCGGGTCGGGGTCAGGAGCCCGCTGAGGTCCAGACGGTCGTGGTGGCTCACCTGCACCAGGCGGTCGGCCTGGCCCACCAGGTCCTGCACGCGCTCGACGCCCATGTCCCCCGCCAGCTGGCGCATGGCGTCGCCCATCTCGGTGAAGTAGCGCACGAGCGCCGCCACCGAGGCGTCGAACTCCCGCGGCACGAAGCGCTTGAGGCCGCGGTGGGCGGCCTCCTCCGTGCTCGTGATCTGGGTGGCGATGCCGACGTGGCAGGTGTCCTTCTGACAGTCGCGGCAGATCGTGCAGCCGATCGCGACCATCGCCGCGGTGCCGTAGCCGAGCCGGTTGGCCCCGAGGCAGATGAGCTTGATCGCGTCGGCGGCGCTGCGCAGGCCGCCGTCCGCCCAGATCTCGACCCGGTCGCGGATGCCGGCCTCCACCAGGGCGTGGTGGGAGAGCACGGTGCCGATCTCGCAGGGCAGCCCGGTGCGCCGGAGCGCGTGCTGGCGCGCGGCGCCGGTGCCGCCGTCGAAGCCGGACATCGTGATGATGTCGGCCCCCGCCTTGGCGATGCCGATCGCGATCGTGCCGATGCCGGGGACCACCGGCACCTTGACCGCGACCTTGCACTGCGGGTTGGCGGTCTTGAGCTCGTCGATCAGCTGGGCCAGGTCCTCGATCGAGTAGAGGTCGTGGTTGTTCGACGGGCTGATCAGGTCGCTGCCGACCTGGGCGTT
>JAWVEW010000520.1:0-11992 GCA_033856495.1 Miltoncostaeaceae bacterium
CAGGCTGCCGTCGGCTCGGTGGCCGCCAGGGTCATCGTGAGGTGCACCAGGAGCAGCGACTCGCGGACGCCCTCCGGGGTCGCGAGCAGGGCGCGCGCCGCCTCGAGCGCCTCGGCCGCCCGCTCGAGCGCGGGCCCGTCCCCCTGCGGCTCGGGATCGCGGCAGGCGGCCAGCGCCAGCGCCAGCGCCTCCCGCGCGGCGGCGGGCGCTCCGGTCGTCAGGGCCATGAACGCGAGCGCGGCGTACATCAGCACCCGGCCCAGCGATGCCCACAGCGTCACGGCGGCGGGCCCTCGCGCCGGCGCCGGCGCCGGCGGAGGGTCGCCGGAGAGGACCAGCGCGGCGGTGCCGCCGAGCATCCCCCGGACCGCGGTCTCGTCGAGCCCGGCCGCGGCGGCCGCCCGCAGCGCCAGGTAGAGCCCCGGAAGCGGGTGCCCGTAGGGCGGGTCCGAGCCGAAGAGCACCCGCTCGGCGGGCACGCGTGCGAGCAGGCTCACGAGGTCCAGCGGGCTGAAGCAGGAGGTGTCGTAGAGGACGCCGGGATGGCCGGCGAGCATCGTCGCCAGGACCGCCTGGTCGGCGATGCCGGCGTGGGCGAGGATCAGCACCAGCTCCGGCTGGGCCAGCGCGGCGCGCGCCAACCCCTCCGCGATGGGCGGCATCCCGCGGCCGGCGTGGACGAGGACGGGCACGCGCGCCTGCGCGGCGCTCGCGAGCAGCTCGTCCACCGGGCCGCCGTCGAAGCCGAAGGCCTGGGCGCGGGGGTGCAGCTTGACGCCGCGCGCGCCCCGGGCCAGGCAGCGCTCGAGCTCGCCGACCGCGCCGTCCACGGGGTCGAGCCGGCAGAACGGGATCAGGCGCCCGTCGCTCTCGGCCGCCCAGGCGAGCACGCGGTCGTTCGGCGTCCGGTAGGCCGGATGGCGGTCCGGGTCGTGCAGCGGGAAGACGCAGGCGCGCCGCACGCCCACGGTGTCGAGCTGCTCCAGCAGGGCCGGCAGGTCGAGCGCGGCGCCGTCCTCGTCGCGGCCGAGATGGGTGTGGACGTCCAGCAGCTCGGCGTCCGCCGGCAGCATCGCGCGCACGTCGGCGAGGAAGGCGTCGCGCGAGTCCATTCCCCGGACGTTAGGGACGTCGGCCGCAGCGGCGCCCGGCCGCGAGGGAGGACCCCCGGTAAAATCTCGGGGGATGCCCCGCGACCTGCCATCCCGACCGCCGGCGGCGGCCGAGGTCATCCGCGTCGTCGGCGCGCGCGAGCACAACCTGCGCGACGTGACGGTCGACATCCCGCGCGACTCCCTGGTCGTGATCACCGGCCTCTCCGGCAGCGGCAAGTCCAGCCTCGCCTTCGACACCCTCTACGCGGAGGGCCAGCGCCGCTACGTGGAGAGCCTCTCCGCCTACGCGCGCCAATTCCTGGGCCAGATGGACAAGCCGGACGTGGACTCCATCGAGGGCCTGTCGCCGGCGATCTCGATCGACCAGAAGACCACCACCAAGAACCCGCGCTCCACCGTGGCCACCGTCACCGAGGTGTACGACTACCTGCGCCTGCTCTACGCGCGCATCGGGGACCCGCACTGCCCGGTCTGCGGCCGGCCCATCTCGGGCACGAGCGTGGAGCAGATCGCCGACCGGGTGCTGGGGCTGCCCGAGGGCACCCGCTTCCAGGTGCTGGCGCCGCTCGTGCGCGGCCGCAAGGGGGAGCACCGCGACGTCATCGAGCAACTCAGGGGCGAGGGCTTCACGCGGGTGGCCGTCGACGGGCAGGTGTACCCGATCGACGACGCGCCGGCGCTCGACCGCAAGCGCAACCACACCATCGAGGTGGTGGTCGACCGCCTGGTGATGCGGCCGGACCTGCGCCGCCGCCTGACCGAGAGCCTGGAGACCGCTGCGGCGCTGGCGGAGGGGCTGGTGCGGATCGAGGAGGTCGGCGGCGAGGGCCGCTCCTGGCTCTACTCGGAGCGCTTCGCCTGCCCGGAGCACGGCGCGTCGCTGCCCGAGCTCGCGCCGCGGGTGTTCTCGTTCAACTCCCCTCACGGTGCCTGCGAGGTCTGCACCGGGCTCGGGTATCGGCTGGAGGTGGACCCGGGGCTGGTGGTCGCGCCGGAGCGCACCCTCGCCGGGGGGGCGATCCTGCCCTGGACCGACCGCACCACCGACTACTACGACCTCCTCCTGCAGGCGGTGGCGGCCAAGTGGGAGATCGACCTGAACACGCCCTGGGCCCGGTTGCCCGAGCGCCACCGCGCCCTGCTACTCGAGGGGCCGGGCGGACGCGGGGAGCGCGTCTACCTCGGCCGGCGCCGGGCCGCCGGCTACCCCAGCATGTCGTGGTTCGTGGGGGTCCTGGACCAGCTGCGCCGCCAGCACCGCAGCATCTCCCAGGCCGTCCGGGATCGGGCGGAGGAGTTCATGTCGCTCCGCCCCTGCCCCGCCTGCGGGGGCGCCCGCCTGAAGCCGGGGAGCCTCGCCGTGACCGTGGGCGGGCGCTCCATCCACGAGCTCTGCCAGATGTCGGTCACCGAGGCGCTCGCGGCCCTCGAGGCCCTCGAGCTCACGGACACCCAGGCCATGATCGGCGCGCGCGTGATCCGGGAGGCGACCGAGCGCCTGCGCTTCCTCCACGACGTGGGCGTCGGCTACCTGACGCTCGCCCGCCCGGCCGGCAGCCTCTCCGGCGGCGAGGGGCAGCGCATCCGCCTGGCGACCCAGATCGGCTCGAGCCTGGTGGGAGTGCTCTACATCCTCGACGAGCCGTCCATCGGCCTCCACCAGCGCGACAATCGCAAGCTCATCGCGACCCTCGAGCGCCTGCGCGACCAGGGCAACAGCGTGGTCGTGGTGGAGCACGACGAGGAGACCATCCGGGCCGCCGACCACCTGATCGACATGGGGCCCGGCGCCGGACAGCACGGCGGGCACGTCGTCGCGCAGGGAACCGTGGCGGACCTGGAGGCTGCCCCCGCGTCGGCCACGGGCGCCTTCCTGTCCGGCCGACGCTCCATCCAGCCGCGCCTCGGCAGGCGGGAGGGCCGCGGCTGGCTGGTCGTGCGCGGCGCGCGCGAGCACAACCTGCGCGGCATCGACGTGCCGTTCCCGGTGGGCGCGCTCACCTGCGTCACCGGCGTCTCCGGCTCGGGGAAGAGCACGCTGGTCAACGAGATCCTGCTCAAGGCGCTCGCCAACCGGCTGAACCGGCGCCCGCAGCGGCCCGGCCGCCACGACACGGTCGAGGGGCTCGAGGAGCTGGACAAGGTGATCGCGATCGACCAGTCGCCGATCGGGCGCACGCCGCGCTCGAACCCGGCCACCTACACGGGGCTGTTCGACCAGATCCGCCAGCTCTTCTCGATGACCCAGGACGCCCGGGCGCGCGGCTACAAGCCCGGGCGCTTCAGCTTCAACGTGAAGGGCGGGCGCTGCGAGGCGTGCAAGGGCGACGGCACCATCACCATCGAGATGCACTTCCTGCCGGACGTCTACGTGCCGTGCGAGGTCTGCGGCGGCCGCCGCTACAACCGGGAGACGCTGGCCGTCCTCTACAAGGGCAAGAACGTGCACGAGGTGCTGGAGATGACGGTGGAGGAGGCCCTCGAGTTCTTCCGGCCGGTCGAGCGCATCCGCCGCCGGCTGCAGACCCTGCACGACGTCGGGCTCGACTACGTGCGCCTCGGCCAGCCGGCGACCACCCTCTCGGGCGGCGAGGCCCAGCGGGTCAAGCTGGCCACCGAGCTCTCCAAGGTCGCCACCGGACGCACCCTCTACGTGCTCGACGAGCCGACCACCGGCCTGCACTTCGCGGACATCGAGCGGCTGCTGGACGTGCTGCAGCGGCTGGTGGACCAGGGGAACACGGTGGTGGTGATCGAGCACAACCTCGACGTGGTGAAGTGCGCGGACTGGGTGGTGGACCTGGGTCCCGAGGGCGGGGACGCCGGCGGCGATCTGGTCGTCGCGGGTCCGCCGGAGGCGGTCGCCGCCGAGCCCGCCTCCCACACCGGCCGCTTCCTGCGCGCGATGCTCCCCGGCGCGGCCCGGGCCGAGGCCGGCCGGGCCCGCCGCCGGCGCGCGGCGGCGTAGCTCCCGCAGGCGCGTCGCTACCGCAGCCGCGACTCCGCCTCGGCGTCCACCAGCACCAGGTCCTCCGGGCCGCCGGTGATCGCGATCCGACCGGCGCCGTAGCGCCGCCGCTGCCGCACCTCCAGGCGCCGCGCCAGCTGGCTGAGGGTGAGGTTCACGACGACGTACATCGCGGCCACCAGGATCAGCGCCTGCAGCAGGCTCCCCGTCCCGCTGCCCAGCTGGCGGCCCCTGCTGAGCAGTTCCTGCATGCCGATGGCCGTGCCGAGCGAGGTGTCCTTCAGCAGCGTCACCAGCTGGCTCACGATCGCCGGCGCCATCCGCCGCGCCGCCTGCGGCACCACCACCGCGACGGCGGTCTGCCGGCCGGTCAGGCCGACCGCGCGGGCCGCCTCGATCTGGCCGCGCTCCAGCGACAGCACGCCCGCCCGGAAGATCTCGCCCAGCACCGCCCCGTTGTAAGCGGTCAGCGCCAGCACGAGCGACCAGAAGGGGGACAGCTCGAGCCCGTAGGTCGGCAGGACGAGGAAGGCGGCGATGATCAGGACGAGGATGGGGATCGCCCGGAAGAGCTCCACGTAGACGCCCGCCGCCCAGCGCACGGGGCGCGCCGGGGCCAGCCGGCCGGCGGCCATCACGACGCCCACGACCGTCGCGAGGGCCATCGAGACGGCCGCCGCCTCCAGGGTGATGACGAGCCCCTCCAGGAGCTGGCGCAGGGCCGGCCAGCGCAACACCGCGCGCCAGCGCTCGGCGTCCAGCTGGCCGTGGTCGGCGAACCGGATCAGGGCCAGGGCCACGAGCCCCGCCACCGCGGCGACCGTCACGACGGAGGCGGCGGCGGCCCGGCGGCGGCCGCGGGGGCCGAGCGCGTCCATGAGGACGGGCGGGCTCACCGGCGCACCGCCACCCGGCGCTCGAGGGCGCCGAAGAGCAGCCCCGACGGCAGGGTGAGGATCAGGTACGCGACCGCCACGCCCGCCAGCACGGCGAGCGGCTGGGCGGTGTCGGTGACGAGCTGGTCGCTGCGGTGCACCAGCTCCGCCACCGAGATGAGCGACGCGATGGACGTGTTCTTCGCGAGCGCGATGAACAGGTTGCCGAGCGGCGGCACGACCGATCGCAGCGCCTGGGGCAGGACCACCAGCCCCATCGTCTGGACCGAGGTCAGCCCCACCGCCCGGGCTGCGTCGGCCTGGCCGCCGGCCACCGTGTTGATGCCGGCGCGGATGGTCTCGGTCATGAAGGCGCCGGTGTAGACCGAGAGCACCACCAGGGCCGACAGGAAGGGCGAGTAGGTCAGGCCCAGCTTGGGGAACCCGAAGAAGAACAGGATGAAGAGCACGGCCAGGGGCGTGTTGCGGACGAGCCCGACGTAGACGGTCCCCAGGGCCCGCAGCGGCGGCACCGGGCTGACCCGGAAGGCGGCCACGACCGCCCCGATCGCGAACGCGATCGCGTACGACAGCAGCGTGAGCTCCACGGTCACGAGCAGGCCGCGCAGGTACACGTCGAGGTTGTCGAGGACGACGCTCACTGGGACCGGGGGGGGGCGCCCGTCAGCGCGGGAGCCCCCCCGTCGTCACGGCTCTCTCAGTAGCGGTCGACCGGCGGCGGCGTCGGGGTCGGGATGCCGGCCTTGCCGACGGTGCTCTCGAAGGCGCGCTTCCACTCGCCGTTGGCGTAGGCCTCCTCGAGCGTGTCGTTCACGAAGGTGCGCAGGTCGTTCGCGTCCTTCTTCATGCCGATCCCGTAGGGCTCGGTGGTGAAGGTCTTCCCGACCAGCTTGTATGCGCCTCCGGACTGCTGGATGAGGCCGACCAGGATCGTGTTGTCCGTGGTGACGGCGTCGACCCGCTTGTCGCCGAGCGCCTCGGCGCAGAGCGAGTAGAGGTCGAACGAGGTCGAGAGGTCGGCCCGCGGCGCCTGCTCCCTGACGTTGTCGATGGAGGTCGAGCCCTGGACCGAGCACACCTTCCGCCCGTTCAGGTCCGTCACGCTCTTGATGTCGTTCTCGTCCTTGCGGACCATGATGTCCTGGCCCGCCACGTAGTACGGCCCCGCGAAGGCGACCTGCTCCTTGCGGGTGTCGTTGATGGTGTAGGTCGCCACGACCAGGTCCACCCGTCCGTTCTCGATCGCCGTCTCGCGGATCTTGGAGGGCGTCTCGACGAACTCGATCTTCCCCGTGATGTCGTTCCCGAAGAGCTTGCGGGCGATGATCTTGGCGATCTCGACGTCGAATCCCTCGATCGCGCCGGTGGACGGGTTGCGCTGACCGAAGAGCGGCTGGTCGAACTTGGTGGCGACCACCAGCTTTCCCTTCTCCCGAAGGGAGTCGGGGGTGGCGGCGCTCGACCCCCCGCCCCCGCAGCCGGCCGCCGCGACCGCCGCCACCAGGGCCAGGGCCACCGCCCACACCACGCGTCGTCCGGCCATTCTCCCCCCTTGTCTCATGCCGTCGGAAATGCATCTCGTGTTCCGGGGCGGGGCGGGGTCGCAGGGCATTTCCGACGCGACCACCGTTCGTCCCTGCTCCGAGCGTTCTGGTGCCGGTCGCACTCCACGCCGGACCCGCATTCGCGTGCGCGAGCGCGCGTCCTGAAAAGGCGGCGAGCTCGTAGGTCGCGACATTAGTGGGCGATTACCTTGGACACGAAGTCGCGCGCGCGCTGGGTCTCCGGCGCGGCGAAGAAGCGGTCGGGGGGCGCGATCTCGACGATCTGCCCCTCGTCCATGAAGGCCACCCGGCGCGCGGCCGAGCGGGCGAAACCCATCTCGTGGCTGACCACGATCATCGTGGTGCCCTCGGCGGCCAGCGCCGTCATCACGTCCAGCACCTCCTTGATCATCTCCGGGTCGAGCGCCGAGGTCGGCTCGTCGAAGAGCATCAGCTTGGGCTCCATGGCCAGCGCGCGGGCGATGGCCGCCCGCTGCTGCTGGCCTCCGGAGAGCTCGGCCGGGTAGCGGTCGGCCTTGTCGGCGATCCCGACCCGGGTCAGCAGCCGCATCGCCCGCTCCCGCGCCTCGCTCCGGGACAGGCCGCGGACCCTCGTCGGGCCGAGGGTCACGTTGGCGAGCACCGTCCGGTGCGCCCAGAGGTTGAACGACTGGAAGACCATCCCGACGTCGGCCCGCAGGCGCGCGAGCGCCTTGCCCTCCTCGGGCAGCGGCACGCCGTCCAGCGCGATCGAGCCGCCGTCGATCGGCTCGAGGCGGTTGATGCAGCGGCAGAGCGTCGACTTGCCCGAACCCGACGGCCCGATCACGACGAGCACCTCGCCGCGCTCCACCTGGAGGTCGACGTCGCGAAGGACGTGCAGGTCGCCGAACCACTTGTTGACCCCGTCCAGGACGAGCAGGGGCGGATCGGTCACAACTGGCTCCGTCGTGCGAGGTCGGCGGACCGCCCGCGCAACCTATCCGGAATGCCGCCCCGCTCCCAGGGGGCGGGGGGCCTCCCCGGACGGGGCCTATCCGGCGACGGCGGCCTGGAAGTCGTCGATGCGGCCGGTCACGTCGGGCAGCAGCGATTGGACGGTCGACACGTCGCCGCGCGCGGCGGCGTCGATGAAGCGCACGAGCGACGAGCTGAGCCGGCGGCCGGCCCTGTTGATCTGGTCGCGCTGACGCTCGATCGACGGCACCTTCGGCAGCTTCCGGCGGCCGATGCTCCCCATCGCGCCATCGAATCGTGCGAGCGCCGCGCGCAGGTCGCCCTGGCGCCTGCGCAGGCCGCTGCCGATGCCGGCCTCGGCGAGGATCCGCGAGAAGTCGCCGAGTGCCGTCGCCGCCTGGGAAACGTCGCGCAGGTAGCGGTCGATCGCCCGGTTGCCGGTGGTCGGGATGGTCGTCGTGCGCGGCGGCGTCGTGACCGTCGTGGGTGCCGTCGTCGTCGCGGTCGTGTCCGCGGACGAGCCTCCGCCGCCGCAGCCGGCGGCGAGCATCAGCGCGCCGGCGGCCAGAGCGGCGAGCAGGCCGGCGACCCGGCCGCGGCCGTGCGCGCGCCGGCGCGGCGCCGGTCGGAGGGGGCTGGGCAGCGCCATCGGCCTCAACTCTACGATGCCGGCATGACTGCCGCAGAGTTCGAGCGGTTGACCGCGCTGCTGTCGATCCCCAGCGTCAGCGCCCGGCCCGAGCACGCCGCGGACATGCTGGCCGCCGCCGGCCTCTGCGCGGAGGAGATCCGCCGCGCCGGCGGGCAGGCGCGCGTTCTGCCCGGAGCGGTCCACCCGCTGGTCGTGGGGGAGGTTCCCCCGAGCCCGGGCGCGGGCGGCCCCGGCGCGCCCCGGGTGCTGATCTACGGGCACTACGACGTGCAGCCGGCCGGGCCGGCCGCGCTCTGGACCAGCCCGCCGTTCACGCCCACCGTGCGCGGCGAGCACCTCTACGCCCGCGGCGCCTGCGACGACAAGGGCTGCCTCTTCATGCTCATCGCCGCCGTGCAGCGGCTGGCCGCGGCCGGGCGGCTGCCCGTGCGCGCGGCGTTCCTGATCGACGGCGAGGAGGAGAGCGGGGGCAGCTCGGCGATCGACCACCTGGCCGCCGACGCCGAGGGAGCCCACGCGGCCGTGATCTTCGACGGCCCGATGGTGGCGCCCCAGAGCCCCGCGTTCTACGTGGGCCTGCGCGGGCTTGTCTACCTGCGCGTGCGCGTCCGCACGGGCCGTGCGGACGCCCACAGCGGGCTCTACGGCGGCGCCGCGCTGAACGCCGCCCACGCCCTGATGACGACGCTGGCGGCGGCCCTGGCCGTCGAGGGGCGCCTTCCCGGGGCGCTGGCCCAGGGCGTCGCGCCGGTCGCCGCGGCGGAGCGCGAGGCCTGGGGGCTGCTGCCGCCGGGCGGGCAGGCGCTGGCCGACGCCGGGCTGCGGCCGGCCGACCCTGCCGCGGCGGCGCAGTTCTATCCCCGCACGGTGGCGGCCCCCTCGCTCGACGTCCACGGCCTGGCCTGCGGCGACCCCGAGGCGGTCAGGACGGTCATCCCGGCCGAGGCGTCCGCGACCCTGTCCCTGCGGCTGGCGCCCGGGCAGCGCGTCGAGGCCGCGGGACGGGCCCTCGAGGAGCTGCTCGTGGCGGCCGCGCCGGCGGGGGCCGAGCTCGACGTCGAGGTGCTGAACGGCGCCGAGCCGGCGCTCATCGATCCCGGGCACCCCGTGCTGGTACGGGCGGCGGCGGCGGTCGAGGCGGCCATCGGCTGGCGGCCGCTGCCGGTGCGGATCGGCGGCTCGATCCCGATCGTGGCCGCCCTCGCCGCCCGCGGCATCCCGACGATCCTGACCGGCTTCTACCTGCCCGAGGACGGCATGCACTCGCCGGACGAGCGCATCGCCGTGGCGAACCTGGAGGTGGGCACCCGGGCGGCGATGGCCATTCTGGAGAGCCTGGCCCAATAAGCTTTCCGCGCGCCGGCGCGCGGGCTCGACAACGAACGACATGGGAGGACGCCGGATGGCGGAGCTCTGGGGCGGGGAGACCCGCAAGGCGGTCGAGAACTTCCCGGTCTCCGGGGAGCCGATCCCGACGCCGGTGGTGAGCTGGCTGGGACGGATCAAGGGCGCAGCCGCGCGGGTCAACGCCGAGCTGGGGCTGCTCGACGCCGGCCTGGCCGAGCGCATCGCGGCGGCGGCCGACGAGGTGGCGTCGGGGCGCCACCCGGACCAGTTCCCGATCGACGTGTTCCAGACCGGGTCCGGCACCTCCTCCAACATGAACGCCAACGAGGTGATCGCCACCCTGGCCGGCGAGGGCGCCCACCCCAACGACCACGTCAACCTCGGGCAGAGCTCCAACGACGTCTTCCCCTCGGCCGTCCACCTCGCTGCGGTGGAGGAGATCACCCGGAACCTGCTGCCCGCGCTCGACCGCCTGGCGGAGACGCTGGCGGAGCGCGCCGAGGCGTTCGCTGACGTGGTGAAGGCCGGCCGGACACACCTCATGGACGCGGTGCCGGTGACGCTCGGACAGGAGTTCTCGGGCTACGCCGCCCAGGTGCGCCAGGGGCGCGACCGGGTTGCGGACACGCTGGCCCGCCTGGGCCAGATCCCGCTCGGCGGCACGGCGACCGGCACCGGGCTCAACACCCACCCCGACTTCGCACGCCGGGTGCGGGAGCGGCTCGCCGCCGACACCGGCCTGGCGATCCACCCGCCCGCCGACCCCTTCGAGGCCCAGGGCGCCCGCGACGGGCTGGTGGAGGCCTCCGGGGCGCTGAAGACGGTCGCGGTGTCGCTCACGAAGATCGCGAACGACCTCCGCTGGATGGGCAGCGGGCCGCGGGCGGGCCTCGCCGAGCTCTTCCTGCCCGAGCTCCAGAAGGGTTCCTCGATCATGCCCGGCAAGGTGAACCCGGTCATCCCCGAGGTCGTCTGCCAGGTGTCGGCCCAGGTGATCGGCAACGACGTCGCGATCACGGTCGCCGGGATGCAGGGCAACTTCGAGCTCAACGTGATGATCCCGGTGATGGCGCGGAACCTGCTCTCCTCGATCGGGCTGCTGGCGTCGGCCTCGCGTCTGCTCGCGGACAAGTGCGTGGCCGGGCTCCAGGCCAACCGCGAGATGTGCGAGCGCCACGGCGAGGCGACGCTCGCCATCGCGACCGCGCTGAACCCCTTCATCGGCTACGACCGGGCCGCCGAGATCGTCAAGGAGGCCACCGCGTCGGGGCGTGCGCTGCGCGAGGTCGCCCGGGAGAAGGGCGTGGACGAGGCGACGCTGGACCAGGCGCTCGACCTGAGGGCGATCGCGCGCGGGAACCAGTAGGGGCTGCGGTTACTTCTCTCCCCAGGCGTGGGGCCGGCCGTAGTAGTCGTACAGCTGGACCTCGGCCTCACGGTTCACAGGCTCCGCGGGGTCGAAGTCGGGGCTCTTCTCGATCGCCCCCCGGCTGAGGTCGACGACGGCGCTGGCGTCCGACCAGCGCATCTCCCGGATCCACTCGGTGGCGACGAGCACCTTGCGCCCCGGCAGCCAGTTGCGGGTGTCGACCACCATGTAGCGCACGGCCCACGACTCGTCGTCGACGATGAAGTCGTCCACGTGGCCGATCTCGCCGTCGGTCGCCGCGATGCGATAGCCCATCGTGTCGCGGGCGCTCTGGAGGTGGCGGTCCCCCTCCGGCATGGCGGGGGAGGGGTCGCCGGCGTGCACGGCGGCCGCCGCCTCCATCAGCGCCGACGGCGTCATCGCCAGTCCCCAGAGGGCCGATCCGTCCCAGTAGTTGGGCCAGCCGTAGTAGCCGGCGACCTCCAGCTCGTGCTGGCGGGAGACGGGGCGGTGGGCGTCGATCTCGGGGCTGCGCTGGACCTGCGCCCTGGTGAGACGCAGCCAGATCAGCCAGTCGGCCCACTCCACACGCTCCACCGCCAGCGGCGAGATCAGCACCCGGTGCCGCTCGAGCCACCTGCCGGTATCGACCACCAGGTAGCGCGCCACCCAGCGCTCGTCGTCGAAGAGGGCGTCCCGCACCTTGCCGATCGAGCCGTCGCGCGCCTCGACGCCGTAGCCGAACAGGTCCCGCAGGCTTCGCAGCATCGGGCTCCCCCCGGTCGCTGCCCGGGAGCCTTCCCGCTCGCGGATAGGGGTAACCGCCGCCGACCCCTCCCGCATACCGCACGCGCTCCGTTATGCGGTGCGGCGGAACTCCATCAGCACGGCCGCGCCGGCGCCGGCGGGCCAGGTCTCGAGGCGGTCCGCCAGCGCGCGCATGATCATGAGCCCGCGGCCGCGGGAGCTGGCCGGCGGCGGCGGGGCCGGCGCGCCGAGCGGCAGGGCGGCGCCCGGACGGCCGCCGTCGATCACCCAGATCGCGGCCTGCGCGCGCGTCACGCTGAAGCGGACCTCGACGTCGGCGCCGTCCGTCGAGCCGTGCTCGACGGCGTTGGCGACGGCCTCGTGGGCGGCCAGGATG
>JAWVEW010000521.1:0-5196 GCA_033856495.1 Miltoncostaeaceae bacterium
GCCGGTCCCACGCGCTCAACGCTCGCGCCGTGATCCGGCCCAACAGTGCGTGCCCCACCAGGAACCTCCAGTTTCGGAGCTGTCCGACGCACCGATCGTGGCTCCGCAGGCCGTCACGACTCGACGCGGCGATGTGACGGGGGAGCGCCGGGGGCGTGGCGACAGGGCCCCAATCGCGCTCTCCCCCACGGTTCGACCCCGGCGTCAGCGCGAGAAGAGCGAGCCCGCGGCGCCGGCGAGGCACGAGACCACGACCTGGCGCTTCAGCAGGAACTTCGCGGCCCGACCTACCCGGGACCCGCCGCCGCGGGCCATCTCGCTGCGGCTCGCAGCGCCGGAGGCCGGGGCCGTGCTCACGCCGACCATCATCTTCAGGCAGCCCGCCGCCATCCCCGGCAGGTTGTCGACCACGGCGTCCTTGGCCGCGCCGAGCCAGCGCCCGATGGGCGCCTCGTGGTGGTGCAGGTCCATCCCGATCCAGAACGGCTGAAGGAGCTCGTCCGCCGGGCGTGGCCACTGGGCGGCGCCCGGGTCCCGACCCTCCTGCGCCGACGAGGGCGAGGCGCCGCCCGCGAGCGGGGCGGCCAGCTGGTGTGCGATCCGGCTCACCAGCTCGGGCGGGGCGGCGGACGGGTGGAGCGAGCGCGCCATGACCGACGTCACGACGACGAGCAGGGTGACGACGAGAACCACCATGCCGACGTGCTCGACCGTGGCCTGGCCTCGTTGCTGAGCGCGGCGCGCGAGCATGGGGGGACGGTCGCAGGGCGCTGCGCACGGATCTCCACTCAGGCGTGCCGACCGACGGACCGATGCCGCGCCGTCATGTGACAACGCCCGACGACCCGGCCGCGGGCCATGCGCGATGATCGTCGCGGCCGATGAAATACCCGGGCCCGATCCCGGGTCACGGGGGTACACTTCGATCCGGAGCGGCCCCCGAGCGGCGACCAGACATTGTCAGGAGGCGCAAGCGATGCCAGTGCTCGACACACTCGCCAAGCAGGCCAGCCGCCTCGCCACGGACGTCCAGCTCTCGCTCAAGCGGGCGCGCCTCGAGGGCGAGCGCCGGCTGCTGCAGCGCCAGCATCGCCAGACGCTCGAGGAGCTCGGAGAGCGCGTCTACGAGCTCGTCCGGGCAGGCAAGCTGCCGGAGGGAGGGCTCGGCCCGGAGCTCTCGGCGGTTGAGAGCAAGCTGATGGAGATCCAGGCGAAGCTGAGCGAGATCGAGTCGCTCCGGCTCGATGACGAGGGCGCCCCCGGCGGGGGCGACGGCGGTCCCGACGCCGCCTTCCCGATGGTCGACCGCGCGAGCGACGCCGGCGGCGGCGGCGGCGTGTCCGGCGGCGGCCCGGGCCCCGGCTGGGAGGCGGCCGAGCGCTTCTTCAAACGGGGGTCCTGACCGGGACTCTCGGCGGCCTGTCGCAACCGCTCGGGCGCGTCATGCAATCCGCGACTTGCCTGCAAAACATCGGTTTCTTGAGCGCGTTGAGACGAGTGCCGGGGACCCCCTGACCTCTTGCGCGAGACCGCCCGCGGTGTATGCTCACGCGACGGTCCTTCGGAGCAGCGGGACCCGGCACGAGAAGGAGTTTCCGGCGTGAGGCCCGAGTCCGATCTCCAAGGACATCACCGCTCGGAGACTCCAGGCTGCCACCGCTGCGGCCTCCCACTTCTGGCCGATGCGCGATTCTGCCCCTACTGCGAGCGCTGGCTCGACGAGGGCGGCATCCAGCGGCTCTGGCAGCGCCGGCGGGCGCCCGCGCCGGCCCAGGGGCGGCGCATCGCCGGGGTCTCCGAGCGACTGCTGCTGGCGATGGGCCTGGTGCTCTTCGCGCTGGTCGCCACGGTGAGCATCGTGGCCGCCGTCCTCACCTAGCCGGCGCGCCAGCTCGTGTTGTTTCGGCCCGCCGGCGAGCGGGTCGGCATGTCCGCACGGCCCGGGGCGGCCCCGACCAGGAGGTGCACGCGGTGAGAGGCGTTTCGGAGGAGGAACGGTTCGAGGTGGGCGACGAGGTCATCGGCCGCTTCCGCTGCGTGGCCTGCGACCTCCTGATCGTCTCGCCGCGGGAGAACGACGGGGTCCTCGTGCTCCCGATCTGCCCGCTCTGCCACGGCGAGGAGTGGCGGCGGGTGAGCTGAGGCCGTCAGGGACCGCCGCCGCTCGTCAGGTCAGATCTCGAGCCAGCGCGCGGCCTCCGGGGGCGGCGGGTCGGCGGCCGCCGGATGGAACAGGGCCGCCAGCAGCTCGACGCCGTCCACGAGCCGTGGGCCGGGCCGGCTGAAGTACGCGGCGCCGTTCACCGCCAGCACCGCCCCCGTCCGGACGAAGGGGGCGCCGGCGAAGCGGGCCAGGAAGCGCTCGCGGTCGAGCGCGCGGTCGGCCTGGTCGACGTTCCAGCCGCAGGGCATCAGGACCAGCAGCTCGGGGTCGGCGGCCGCGATCGCCTGGTCGGTGATCCGAACCGACGGCCGGCCCGGCCGCCCGAGCGGATCGTGGCCGCCCGCGGCCTCCACCTGATGCGGCACCCAGTGACCGGCGGCATATGGCGGGTCGAGCCATTCGAGGCAGACGACCCGCCGCGCCGGCCGCCCGGCCACGGCGCGGCGGGCGCGCTGCAGCCGCTCCCGGAGCGCCGCGACCAGCCGGTCCGCCTCGTCGCGTGCGCCCGCGCGCTCGCCCACCGTCGCCACCGAGGCCAGCACCTCGTCGAGCGTCCCTGGCTCCAGCGAGAGCAGCTCGGGCCTCGTCGGCAGCCGGCTCACGGCCTCCTCCACCTGGTAGTATGCCACGGCGCAGACCTCGCAGAGGGCCTGCGTGATCACCAGGTCGGGGCGCGCGTCGCGCAGGGCCTGCTCGTCGAGCCGGTAGAGCCCGTCGCCGAACGCCGACGCGACCGCCTGGTCGATGCCGGCGGAGTCCAGCGGATCGTGCCGCAGACGGCTTTCCGTCAGCGCAGGCACCCGCGCGACCCATGGCGGGTGGTCGCACTCGTGGGTGCGGCCGACGAGCCGGTCGCCCAGGCCGAGCGCGGCGACGATCTCGGTGACGCTCGGGAGCAGGGAGACGATCCGCACCGCCCGCCACAGTAGCGGCAGGGCTTGGGGCTTTCGCGGCCCGGGGTCCTCTACACTCGCCGTCCATACTTGATTGATTCCGAGGTGACCATGCGCGACGCCCCCTTCGAACCCAACGAGCTGCAGAAGGCCCTCCTGGGCTACGACGCCACGACGCTCGAGGAAGCCCTCCTCGACTGGACGCGCGCGCACTGGGCGATGGCCGCCCGCGGGCAGGTCTACTGCAAGAAGGAGGCGCTCGAGACGATCCGCGGCGCCCGCGGGGTCCGCACCGACGAGAACAAGCTCGTGCTGGAACTCGCGGCGCGGGTCGCGATCGCCGAGCGCGAGCTCCTCTGCCGGGCACTCGGCGCCATCCTGCCCGAGTGGCTCGAGCAGAACTACGGCCTCAAGCCCCCCGTGGCCGCGGAGGCCGAGCAGGCCTGACAGCCCCGGGAGCGCAGCGAGCCCGGCGCCGGCGCGGGTCACCCGCCAGCGCCGGACGGCTCGCCGACGCTCAGGTCTCCTTCGGCTCCACCGGGTAGCTCGCGGCGCTCCAGGCGTCCCAGCCGCCGACCAACACGCCCACCCGCGAGCGGCCCTGATCGAAGGTCCAGAGCGCGATCTTGATGCTGGTCGCCTCGTTGGGGCGGTCGCAGTAGAAGATCAGCTCCTTGCCCTCGGGCAGTCCGCCGACCTCTTTCTCGAACTCCATGGGGTTGATCCTGATCGCGCCCTTGATCCGGGAGGGGGAGTCCCGGTAGCCGCGGTCCCGGACGTCCACCGGCTGCACCGGGTCGCCCATCCTGAACGCGGCCAGCAGGTCCACCGGCTGCCAGCGCGCGACGTCATCCCATGCCATTCAGCCCTCCCTCGACGACGCTCGACCCCCTCACCACCAGCTCGACCTCGCCCAGCGACGACGCTCCCGACAGCTCGAGCAGCGCCTGCTCGTACGCCCGCGTGAGGGGCGTCCGCACACCCGCGCGCAGCACCTGCCGCAGGTAGGCGACGCCGTTGCGCGGCCCGTGCGCCACGCTGGCGATCGCCCGCCGGGCGAGCGCAAACGGCGTCATGTGCTCCGGCGTCAGGTTGAGCGGCAGGGACGCGGCGATGAGCAGGAGCGGCCCTGAAACGGCCACCTCGACGATGCCCCGGCCCCCCGGCAGGCCCTCCCGCTGTCGCAACAGCTCGACCGCGGCGCCGATCCCGACGCCGGGGCTCAGCACGAGCAGCCTGCCGTCCACGGGACCGCCCCTGGAGCAGGGGACCAGCACCGGGCCTCCGCCCCAGCGCGGCGAGACGCGGGCGAACTCGACCGGGAAGGGAGTGCGGCAGAGCCGCCGCTCCACCACCAGCCGCCGGATGGCCGGCCCGGGATCGTCGATCACCGAGCCGTAGGCGACGATCGCGACCTGGCGCTGCGGCACCGCCCGATCCAGCAGCGGGACGGCCGGCGGGTCCGCGGTGACCGCGCTCACTGTGCGGCCGGCGCGCCCACGAGGTCCAGGACCTCGGCGGCGTGGCCCTTCGGCTTCACCTTGTACAGGGCCTGGACGAGAGCGCCGTCGGGGCCGATCACGAACGTGCTGCGCTCGACGCCCATGTAGCGGCGCCCGTACATCGACTTCTCGACCCAGACGCCGAAGGCCTCCGCGACGCGGTGGTCCGGGTCGGAGAGGAGCGTGAAGTCCAGGCCGTACTTGGCGCGGAATCGCCGGTGGCTCTCGAGCGGGTCCGGGCTCACGCCCAGCACGCGCGCGCCGCTCGCCCGAAAGTCGGGGTCGCGGTCCCGGAACTCGCAGGCCTCGGCCGTGCAGCCGCTGGTGTCGTCCTTCGGATAGAAGTAGAGCACCACGGTCTGGCCGCGCAGGTCCGACAGCCGCACCGTGGTCCCGTCGTCCGCCTCGAGGGCGAAGTCCGGGACGGGCTGACCAACCTGCGGGCGCGACATCCATCTCCTCCGGGCCGACGGCGCGGAGCCTATCAACCGCCCGCGCCCCCTCCGGGGCCGCCCGGAGCGGGCGGGTCCGCCGCACCGGGGGTACCATCGGACGCCGATGACCGCCGCCGCGCACGGAGGCCCGTCGGGTGGGCGCAGGTCCCGGCTGTCCGAGCCGGCGATCGCGGTCCGGCCGG
>JAWVEW010000522.1:0-4538 GCA_033856495.1 Miltoncostaeaceae bacterium
GAGGCCTACGAGCGGCTCATCCTCGAGTGCCTGCTGGAGGATCCCACCCTCGTCATGCGCGCCGACGAGATCGAGGAGGGGGCTCGTGGAGCCCATGCTCGCCTTCTGGCAGCGCGAGCGGGTGAGCTTCCCCAACTACCCGGGCGGCAATTGGGGGCCGCGGGCGGCCGACCAGGTCCCGCGCCGGGACGGGCGCAGCTGGCGGGTCCACCGCCGGCCGCCCGGGAGCTGACCGGCGTCAGCCGCCGGGTGAGCGGCCGCGGGGCGCAGGGTCGTCCAGCGTCAGCACCCCGACGATGCGTCCGTCGTCGCGCACCAGCGCGTGGTCGGCGCCGAGCTCACGCATCGCCCTGAGGGCCGCGAGGGCGTCGTCGCCGGCGTCCACGACCGGTACTGCCGGTCCCGCCAGCATCAGCTCATCCACCCGCCGGCGCGCGGTCCGGGCGGGCGCCCGGACGCTCGGGGAGAAGCCCGGCTCACGCACCGGCGCTCCCAGCGCGCCGGGATCCTCCGCGGCCGCCGCCTCGGCCTCGGCCGCCCAGAGGATGAACCAGCCGAGGAGGAGGAACCAGGCGCCGCTGAAGGCGTCGGCCAGGATCAGCATGGCGAGGCCGCCGACGATCAGCAGCAGCCCGAACGCGCGGCCGATGCCCGCGGCGACGCGCGTCGCGCGCAGGAAGCCCCAGCGCCTCCAGAGCAGGGCGTGCAGGGCCCGGCCGCCGTCGAGCGGGAGCGCCGGGATGACGTTGAACGCGAACAGCGCGAGGTTGGTGAAACCGAGCCAGGCAAGGACGCCGTCGACGGCCGGCGGCAGCGAGGCCGCCCAGGCGGTCAGCGTGAACAGGGCGCCGAGCGCCAGCGAAACCGCAGGGCCCGCCAGCGCGATCCGAAGCTCCGCGCGCGCCGACGGAAAGTGTGTCTCGCCCTTGGCCACGCCGCCCAGGATCCAGAGGGTGATGCCGCTGATCGGCACGCCCTGGCGCCGCGCCACGAGGGCGTGGCCGAGCTCGTGCAGGAGGATGGACCCGAAGTAGGCCACGGCCGCGACCGCGCCCATGGCCACGTAGGTCGCGTCGCTCAGCCCTGGGTCGACCGTCGGCAGCAGCCCGGTGGCCAGGGTCCAGACGATCAGGGCGAGGGCGATCAGCACGCTCCAGTTGACGCCGATCGGGATGCCGGCGACCCGGCCGATCACCAGGCTGTCGTTCATCGTCGCTCCCCTCCTCCCCTCGCCCCGGTTGAGAACCCCGTCCCTCGGATCAGGCCGCGGTGACCACGACGAGCCCGCCTCGCTCACGCCTCGGCGTCCGCCACCTCCAGCTCCGCCGCGGCGACCACGCGCTGCGCCCGCGCCAGGCTCCTGCGCACCTCCTGCTCACCGACCTCGAGCGCCCCGGTCGACATCAGCTCGTGGCTCTCCTCGAGCTCCGCGACCGCGACCGCCGCGACGTCCGGCAGGGCGGCCTCGGCGTACGCGGCCACGTCGTCCCGCGTGAGCGTCCGCAGGCGGAGCCCGTCCACCCGCAGCACGGTGTGCAGCGCATGGCGCGAGGACAGCCACGCGGCCGCAAGCGCGCCGTCCGGATCCTGGTCGGCGAGTCGCTTCGTGGACTCCAGATGGCGCTTCGCCCGGCGCATCAGCGGAGCGGTTTCGGCCGGCGCGACCCGCGGGGCCGGTTCGAGGACGCCGGAGTCGATCAGCAGCTGGATCGTCTCGCGCGCACCCCGGCCGGGGTCCGGCGGACGCGACTGAGGCCGGTAGTAGCGCGGGATCAGGCGATCGCCGGGCTCGGGCTGGCCGACGTGCGGGGGGTCGTTCTCGGTCGGATAGACCTCCCCCGGGATGTGCGGGTCCACCCGGCCAGTGCGCTGCTGGGGGTCGTCGACCCGGTCGTGGAAGTCGCGCGACAGCGGGATCGTCGCCAGGTCGGGCGGGCGCGGCTCCTCGCGATCGTCGTCGGGGTCCGTCGCCGCGGTCGGATCGGGACGGGGCGTCTGCGGCTGCATGGCCCGCGCCTCCTCCTCGGTCGTGCGCTCCGCCCACGGTATGGCGTCGAGCCGCTCGTCCGGGATGGGCAGACCGCTCACCGCGCTCACGCCGTAGGTGCCCTCATCGAGCCGCCGCAGGGCGCGATCGATCGCCTGGCGCCGGTCCTCGAGCTCGAGGAGGCGGCCCTCGTCCCGCTCCCGCTCGTAGGTCTCCGTGGCGCGGTCGGCCTGGTGCTGGTCGTAGTCCGCGATGTCGCCGATCGCCTCGGTCTCCCGCTCCGCGAGCCCGTCCCGCAGCGCTGCACGCTCCTGCTCCACGCGATCGCGCTCCCTGGCGAGCCGCTCCCGTGCGCGCCGCTCGTCCATCGCTCCTCCCTTCGGTCGCCTGTACTGAGTGGTCGGTGCGTGGGCTGCGTCCACCGGCATCGAGGAACGGCGGGTCGGCGTGAGCCGCGCCTCACCCGTTCAGACGGTCGTCCGTCATGCCGCCCAGGCGCCGGATCAGCACCAGCGCGAGGGCGAGCCCGATCACGACCGCGGCGTTGACGGCCAGCACGAGCAGCTCGTCGCGCACGTCGGGGGCGCTCGGCGCGTGCGCCGAGCCCTGCAGTGACAGCCGGGCGCCGACGGCGAGGATCTCCCGGACGGCGCTGATGATCCCGATGACCAGGAACGGCTGCAGCTGCAGCACGGGCTGCTGGAAGTACGCCACCACGGTCCGCATGACCTCGAGCACGATGATCGCGAAGAGCACCCCGTTGACCGCCGAGGCGGCGGCGGTGGCGAACGGCTCGTCGGTCGTCGCCAGGTCAAGCCCGGTCCGATACAGGACATAGGCCGCGACGGCCAGGAGGATGAACGCGACGGCGTAGTGGAGGATGTGCTCCACGACCCGGATCAGGCCGATGTGCGGCTTCCGGCCGAGCAGCCCGCTGCGCAGCAGGTCGTGCAGGCGATCGACCTGCGAGCGCCCGGGCTCCGGCGGCGATGTCGCCGGCGGCTCTGCCTCAGACGAACCCGAAGGCCTGGCCCTCCGCCCAGCTCGCCCAGTCGGGCTGGACGAGGAGGTGGTCCCCGTTGCCCACAGTGGCCGTCTGGGGCTCCAACGCGGTCGTCGTCACCTCGCTCTCCGGTCGCTGGGATCAGGGGCGTGGTTACGCTCCCGCGCTCCTCTGATCGCGCCGGTCGGGGGGTCAAGGACGATCCGGCGGCCTCGAAAACGCCATTGCCGGGCGCCCCGGGCCGATCATCAGTAGGTGGATGGCGAAATCGATGGACGACCCCCGGTGGCAGCGGGAGCGTCGCGAGGCGCTCCTGCGGGACCTGCTCGCGACCCAGGCGACCCTGGTCCGGTGTTACGAGTCGCTCCTGCCCGAGGCGCCGGAGGATCTCGCCGGCACGCTGCTCGTCTACGGTGAGGACGCTCGCTTCCGGGCGGGCCTGGTCGAGCAGGTCCTGCGCGACGCCGGAGCGGAGCCGGCGCGATCCGGGTCGGCCGGCTCGTCCGGGGAAGCGCCCACCGAGCGGGATGGGCCGGTCCTGCGCTTCTTCCGGCTCCTCACGGAGCTCCTGCTGCTCGAGGAGCGGGAGTGGATCCTGTGGGAGGCGCTCGACCTCCTCGCGCACACGGCGGAGGGCGGGACGGGCGACGTGATGCTGACGGTGGTGGAGGCGATCGAGTCGAACGAGGCCTTGGGCGCGGGCGCCGTCAGCCGCCACCGTGACCGGGCGAAGTTGATCCGGAAGGCGATCCAGGACGCCCTCCTCGACGAGTTCGAGGTCCCGCCGGCCCGCCGGAAGCGGCTGCTCCTGCCCCGGCACTGAGGGGCCGGTCAGGGAACGATCGGTCAGCGCTCGTCGGGGTCCCCCTCCGGCTCGCCCGCGAGGTACTCCGGGCGGGCGATCGCCGCGGTGCCGAGCACCACGAAGGCCAGCAGGGCGGCGATGCCGAGCGCGACCGGCAGCGGCTCCTCGAAGGGCACGAGGAGCCCGACCCCGACGAGGAGGCACGCGAGCGCAAGCCACGCCAGGCGCGGGCGGCGGGCGCTCAGGTGACGGCCTCCCCCTCGGCGGGCGGCCCGATCTCCTCGGCGAGGCGCCCGCCCACCGACAGCCGGAAGAGCCAGAGCAGCGAGGGAACGAGTACGGCCGCGCCCACCGCGCCGCCCACGAGCAGGGCGACGAGCGTCGGGCGGGGCGCCGCCGCCGCCGCGACGGTGATCTGGCCCGGCAGCAGGTACGGATGCTGTGCGATCACCCAGCCGCTGATGACGGCCGTGACGGCGATCGCGGCGGCGAGGCGGGTCAGTCCCAGTCGGCCGATCCACAGCAGGACGAGCGTGATGACGCCGGCGGCCCCGGACAGCGCCACCAGGGGCAGCGCGTCGCCGGTGAGCCCGTCGAAGAGCGGCCGGGCGTCCTCGCGGACGACGACCAAACCCGTCGCGGCGAGCGCCCCCGCGACGAGCCCCGCCGCGAGGGCGCGGCGCCGGAAGACCGCGACCAGGTCGGGCAGGCCGGCGCGGGCGGCGTCCGCTGTGGTGTAGACG
>JAWVEW010000523.1:0-5199 GCA_033856495.1 Miltoncostaeaceae bacterium
GTCCTCGCTCAGGCCGTTCGCCGCGACCTGTCGGGGCACCAGGTAGCGGCGGGCGATGTGGAGCTTCTCCTCGTCCGAGTAGCCCGCGAGCCGGATGATCTCCATCCGGTCGATCAGCGGCCCGGGAATGGCCTCGAGGACGTTGGCCGTGCAGATGAAGAGCACGCGCGAGAGGTCGACCGGCAGGTCGAGGTAGAGGTCCCGGAAGGCCGAGTTCTGCGCCGGGTCGAGCACCTCGAGCAGCGCCGAGGAGGGGTCGCCGCGGAAGTCGGCGCCCATCTTGTCCACCTCGTCGATCATGAAGACGGGGTTCATCGAGCCGGCGTCCCGCAGCGACCGCACGACGGTGCCCGGCATCGCGCCGACGTAGGTGCGGCGGTGGCCGCGGATCTCGCTCTCGTCGCGCATGCCGCCCACGGACATCCGGGTGAAGCGCCGCCCCAGCGCCCGCGCGATCGACTGGCCGAGCGAGGTCTTGCCCACCCCGGGCGGCCCCACCAGGCAGAGGATCGGCCCCGACGCGTCGGCCTTCAGGCGCGTCACCGCCAGCTGCTCGAGGATGCGGTCCTTGACCTTCTCGATGTCGTAGTGGTCCTCGTCGAGGATCCGCTTGGCCCGCTCGAGGTCGAGCTGGTCCTCGCTGGCGAGGTTCCAGGGGACCGCGAGGATCCAGTCGAGGTAGGTCCGGATGACCGAGTACTCCGCCGAGCCGGTGGGGATCCGGGCGAGGCGCCCGAGCTCGCGCTCGGCCGCCCTGCGCACCTCCTCGGGCGGGTTCACCTCCTCGAGCCGCTCGCGCAGCTCCGTGACCTCCGCCTCCGTCTCGTCGCCCTCGCCGAGCTCCTCCTGGATCGCCTTCAGCTGCTGGCGCAGGTAGTACTCGCGCTGACCCTTGTCCATGTCCTGCTGGACCTCGCTCTGGATCCGCGCGCCCAGCTCCAGCACCTCGACCTCCCGGTTCAGGAGGACGATCAGCCGGCGCAGGCGGGCGTCGAGGGCGGGCTCGGCCAGCAGCTCCTGCTTCTCCGCCGTGCTGAAGCGCATCGTCGAGGCGACGAGGTGGCTCAGCGTGCCCGGATCGTCGACGTTGGCGACGGCCACGTGCAGCTCGTCCGGCAGGTAGGGGACCAGGTCGATGATGCGGGTGAAGAGGCCCTGCAGCGTGCGGGCCAGCGCGTCGACCGTGGTCGTGCGCTCGGCGGCGTCGTCGGGGACCTCCTCCACCTGCGCCGTCAGGTAGGGCTGCGACTGCGTGTACGGCCCCACGCGCACCCGTGCGATGCCCTGCACCAGCACCCGCAGGGTCCCGTCCGGCACCTTGACCATCTTCTGCACCACCGCCGCCGTGCCCACGTCGTACAGGTCCTCGGGGCCGGGCTCGTCGTGCTCGGGCTCCCGGCTGGTCACGAAGGCCACCAGCCGCCGAGGCTCGTTCATCGCGTCGTCGATCAGCCGCACCGAGCGCGGCTCGCCGATCGCGAGCGGGGCCACCGCGTCCGGGAAGAGCACGGTGTTCCGCAGCGGCAGGACCGGCAGCTCGGCGGGAAGGTCCGAGGAGTGATCCGCCGGGAGGTCGGCCGGGAGGTCGTCCACCGCGGCCGCCGGGGGCGCGGGGGCCGCCGGCTCGGTGCTCACCCGGCCTCCCCGCCGCGCACGACGATGCCGATCCGCTCCGAGGGAGCGCGGTCCCCCAGCGGCAGGACGATCGTGAGCAGACCCCGGTCGTAGCTCGCGGTGACGGCGTCGGCGTCGACCGGCACGCCCAGGCGGACCCGGCGCTCGAACGGCCCCCAGTCGATCTCCGCGTGCTGGTAGACGCGCCGCTGCGACGAGGGCCGGCGGCGCACGCCCCGCACCACGAGCAGGTCGCCGTCCAGCTGGATGTCCATCTCCGCCGGGTCGACGCCGGCGACGTCGACCTGGACCGTGAGGGTCGGCGGATTCGCGGTCAGGTAGGCGTCGGCGAGCGCCCGGACCGCGGGCGCCCGCGGCAACCGCGAGCCGGCGGCGAGATCGACGAACCACTGGTCCACGTCACCCTGCAGCCGCCGGAAGGCGAGGATGAAATCGTCGTTCGTCGACACCGGTGCCCATCGTAGTCCAACGACCCCCGCCGGGATCCGGCCCGCCGCGGCGGGCCGGGCGCCGCGTGCATCACCTCACGACGACGGTTCCGTCCATGCGGGGGTGGATGACGCAGTCGTAGTGGTAGGTGCCCGGCCTGGTGAACCGCACCCGGAAGGTGGTCGGCCCCACGCGCGCCGGCGTCCCGGCCGGGTAGAGCAGTCCCGAGTTCAGGTAGCCGTCGCCGTGGTTGCGGCCGTTGTAGGCGATGGGCGCGCGCGTCCCGGGCGGCTCGCTCGGGTAGACGCCCAGCGGGTCGAAGACCGGCACCCGCGACGAGGCCGACGGAGCCAGGAAGTTCGCCTCCACGGCCATGAGCAGCGACTCCGGGCCGAAGGTGACGGTGTGGATGTCGTGCTGGGCGGGGCTCCGGAAGGTGACGGTCTGGCCGGCCCTGACGACGATGCGGCGCGGCACCATCGCCAGCAGCTCCGCGCCGCCGGAGGCGACGCCGACGTCGACCACCCGCCCGCGGGGACGCGGGCCCGGCAGGGCCCGCAGCGCCGCGATCGCGCTTCGGACCTGGACGCCGCCAATCGCCTTCACGTCCGCGGGCGCCGAGACCGCCGCCCGTGCCGGCAGCACGTGGACCACTCCCTTCATCCCCGGGTGCACGGAGCAGCGGAAGGTGTAGTCGCCGGGGCGGGGGAAGCTCACCACGAACGGCTGCGGAGCGCGGCTCCCGGTGACGATGAGGATCCGCTGGAGCCCGGACGCGGCGGCCCGCCGGGGCGTGACCGTGCGCCCGGGGAGCCCCAGCAGCACGCGCGGATTGAGGCCCATCACCGGCGCCCGCCCCGCCCACCAGAAGCGCTTGCCGGCGGCGTCCGCCCGCGCCGGCTCGGTGCGGCCGGTCGGGGCGGCGAGAGGAGGGGGCCCGCCGCGGCCGAAGGTGACGTCGTGGAAGCCCGCGAACGAGAAGCGGACCTTCTGTCCCGCGTGGATGCTGACGGTGTTCGGCAGGAAGGCGTTCACGTCGGCCTGGGCGCTGACGCCCTTCGGCGGGTGCTGCAGCGGCGGCCCGGCACTCACCGTCGGCGGGGCGGCGGCCGCGGTCACCGGGGCGACGAGGAGCGCCGCTGCCGCAAGCGCGCCGAGCGCGCCCGGCCGATGGTATGAGTGGGGCACCCATCCTCGCTTTCGGTCCGGCTCCGGCACGGGGGCAGCCGGATGCAGCGGCTATTCGACCCCCATTCGGACGGCGGCGTCAATGGCCTGGCGGCCCGCCTGGGCACCGCAGGGCTTGGCCGCTCCGCCGGGCCGGCCGGCGCCCCACACGCTCGCGGGCCGACCACCACGCGGCCGGTGCACTAGTGTGAGGATGGTGGCTCCAGTGCAAGAGCGACGGCGCCGACGCCCGGTTGGACCGCCCGAGAGCGGATGGACGCTGGGCGCCGGCGGCCTGCCGAAGATCTTCTGGGCCGTCCTCGGCGCCCTGCTCCTCGGGATGGCGATCTACCTCCTGGCCGTCGGCTACATCGGCTACGGCGCCGTGATCGCGATCCTCGCTGCGGCCGCGGCGGTGAACCTGCTGTGACGGCGGGCGATCCGGAGCGGCTCGCGCTCGCGCTGCGCGAGGCCCATCCGGACGCCGAGCCGTTGGAGCTGCAGCCGGAGGTGCTGGCCGGCTGGCTCGCCCAGGCGGGCGCCGACCCCACCGACGACGACCTCGTGGCCGCGACCCTGGTGGCCTGGGAGGGGCTCCTGTGTGTCAGCGCAGGGGCCGCACCGGGAGGACCAGCGTACGGGAGGCCCGGGGAAACACGAGCGCGGTGCCGTTGAAGAGCGCGCTGACCCGCAGCGCGGCCGTCCTCGCCCCCAGGCCGGCCCGGGTCCGGATCACGATGGGCGCCGAGAACCGGCACACCCCGCGCCGCCGGACCAGCGCGGGGCTGCGCAGGGCCACCAGGCGCCGGCCGGCGCGCGCGGTCAGGCGCACCCGCCCGCGGCAGGCCCGGACGGGCGCGGTTCGCGGGAGGATCAGCCGGCCGCTCAGGAGGAAGCGGAACGGGGGCGTGCGGTCGCGGGCCGGGACGGCGCGGAGGAGCAGGCCGGCCGGCCGCAGGCGTGCGATCGGAGCCGCCGGCACCGCCGGTACCGCGGGGGTCGTGGGAACCGGGGGAAGAGCAGGAGGAATGGGCTGGGGCGGCTGGGTCACCACCACGGCCTGGGCAGGGTCGCCGCAGGCCGTCGCGACGGGGTCGTTGAGGGCATCGCCGCTGTAGCTCGCGACCCAGCGATGGGTGCCGGCGGAGGTCGGCGTGAAGGGCGCGGACGCGTGGCTCGCGTTCCCGGTCACCGTCACGGGCGCCGGCGCGTTGATCGGCGCCCCGGCGCAGGTGGGGTCGTCCGGGCCGAAGAGCGAGAAGGTGATCGAGCCGGTCGGGCTCGCGCCCCCGCCGAGGGTCGCGGCGTCGCTGAGCTGGCCCCCCACGGCCACCGGACCCGAGGCGACGCTGGTCAGCGTCGGCGTCGCCTTCGTCGCCACGACCGTCCCGGCGAGCTCGCCGCAGGCCGTCGTGACCGGGCTGGTGTCGGGGTCGCCGCCGTAGCTCGCGACCCAGCGATAGGTCCCCACCGCCATCGGCGTGAAGGGGGGAGCGAAGTAGCTCCCGTAGCCGTGGTCCACCGACACCGCCTGAAGCGTGTTGATCGCCCCCGCAGTGCAGAAGGTGTCGTCCGGCCCGAAGAGCGAGAAGGTGATGGCGCCGGTCGGGGTGCCGCCGGTCGAGGGCGGCGCCGGGGCGAGCGTGGCGGTGTCGGAGACCTGGCTGCCCACCGGAACCGGGCTCGAGGCGGCCGTGGTGAGGGTGGCGGCGGCCCTGCCGATGGTGGTGGACCCGCTGCCGAGGCTCGAGACGGCGACGGCGCTCGGCTGGAAGGTGAAGGTGGCCGAGACGAGCTGGCGGGTCTGGAGCCCGGGGGTCGGGGCGACCGCGTCGATGGCCGGGAGGCTGAGCGCGGTGGCGGTGAAGCTGACGGTGCAGGCCTGACCGGTCGCGAGCACGAGCGTCCCCGGCCCCCCCGGGGGCGTGAACGTCACCGCGCCCGCCGCATCGGGCGGGGAGATCGTCC
>JAWVEW010000524.1:0-4772 GCA_033856495.1 Miltoncostaeaceae bacterium
GATCGCGCTCGTGCCGGTCGGCTGGCTCGCGGGCGCGGGCGCGGCGGCCGCGGTCCCCCCCAAGGCCGGCGCGGGCGACAAGTACGCGGCAGGGGCGGTCCTGGTCGTCGGCGGCTCGCCGGGGCTCACCGGGGCGCCGACCATGGCCGCGCGCGCAAGCATGCGCGCCGGTGCCGGCCTGGCCGTGGCCGCGGTGCCGGCCGCGGTGCAGTCCACCGTCGCGGGGCACCTCCTCGAGGTCATGAGCGCCGGGCTGCCCGACGAGGCCGGCGCGCTCGCCCCCGCCTCGCTCGAGGCGGCCCTGAGCCAGGCCCGCCGCGTGGGCGCGGTCGCCGTGGGCCCGGGGCTCGGCCGCGCCGCCGCGACCACCGCCTTCGTCGGTGCGCTGCTCGAGCGTCTGGAGCTGCCGGTGGTGCTCGACGCCGACGGGCTGTGGCACCTGGGTGGGGAGCCGGAGCGGCTGCGGGGCCGGCGCTCGCCGACCGTGCTGACGCCCCACGCCGGGGAGGCTGCTCGGCTGCTGGGCTGGCAGCGCTCCGAGGTCGAGGCCGGCCGTCTGGAGGCGGCCCGGACGTTGGCCGACCGCTCGGGGGCCGTCGTCGTGCTCAAGGGGGCGGGCACCCTCACGTGCGGCGCGGCGGGGCCGGTCATCGTCAACGCGACGAACACGCCGGCCCTTGCGAGCGCCGGCACCGGCGACGTCCTGACGGGCGTGACCGCCGCCTTCCTCGCCAAGGGACTCGCCCCCCTCGTCGCGGCCGCCGCGGCAGCAGCCGTGCACGGCCGCGCCGGTCAGCTCGCAGGGCGCGGCGACGGCACGCTGGCCGGGGACGTGATCGAGGCGCTCCCGCGCGCGATCGCCGAGCGATGAGCCGCGAGCGAGCGCTCGCGCGCGTCGATCGGGGCGCGATCCGCGCCAATGCCCGGCTCCTGGCCCGGGCCGCCGGCCGGGCGGAGCTGATGGCGGTCGTGAAGGCCGACGGGTACGGCCACGGCGCCACGGCGGCGGCGCTGGCGGCGCTCGAGGGCGGCGCGCGCCGGCTGGCGGTGGCAACGGCTGCCGAGAGCGAGGCCCTGCGCTCCGACGGGATCGGCGCGCCGCTGCTGGTGATGGGCCCCCTTGTGGGCCGCGAGGTCGCGCGGGCCATCGCCGCCCACGCCGACATCGTGGCCTGGACGCCGCAGGCCTGCCTCGCGGCGGCCGCGGCCGGCCGCGCCGCCGGCCGGCCCGCGCGGGTCCATCTGAAGCTGGACACCGGCATGGGGCGCCTGGGCGCGCGCCCGGAGGACGTCGCCGCGCTGGTCGAGGCGGCCGACCGTCCGGGGATCGAGGTGGCGGGCATCATGACCCACTTCGCCACCGCCGATCTTCCGGCCGCTGCCGACGGGGGTTTCTTCCGCGAGCAACTCCTGCGCTTCCGCGCCGCGGCGGACGCCCTCCGGCCGCGCTTCCCGGGCGCGGCCCTGCACGCCGCCAACTCCGCCGCCACGCTGCGGGCCGAGGAGGGCCTCGACGCCCGCCTGGACGTCGTCCGCTGCGGCATCGCCCTCTACGGGTGCTCGCCATTCGGGGCCAACCCGGACGAGCACGGGCTGCGCCCCGCCATGTCGCTGGTCTCCTACGTCGCCGCGGTGAAGACCGTCCGGTCGATGGAGAGCGTCGGATATGGACGCGCCTGGCGCGCGTCGCGCGGCACGCGCGTCGCCGCCGTCCCCATCGGCTACGGCGACGGCTACTCGCGGTCGTTGTCCAACCGCGCCGAGGTGCTGGTCGGGGGCCGGCGGCGGCCCGTTGTGGGGACGATCTCGATGGACCAGCTGACCGTGGAGCTGGGTCCCGACGGGGTGGAGGAGGTTGGCGACGAGGTGGTGCTGATCGGGCGCCAGGGCGACGAGCGGATCACCGTCGAGGAGATCGCCCGGCTGCGGGACACGATCAACTACGAGGTGACCACCGGGCTGGGGACCGCGCGCGTGCGCCGGGTGCACGAGGACGGACCCTGAACCCGGACGCCGCCGCCGCGCTGGCGGCTCCGCTCTGGCCGCTGCGGGAGCGCGCCTGGGTGGTGGGCGGCGGGCTCCGCGATGCGCTGCTGGGGCGGCCGGTGGCCGACCTGGACGTTGCGGTCGCCGGGAGCGCCGCCGACGCCGCCGGCGCGCTCGCCCGGGCATACGGCGCGGGACGCTTCCGCCTGTCCGCCCGTTTCGGCGCATGGCGGGTGCACGGCGGCGCGCTGCCCTGCGCGGTGGACCTGACGCCGCTCCAGGGCGGCTCGCTGTATTCCGACCTCGACCGCCGCGACCTGACCGTGAACGCGCTCGCGCTGCCCGCCGGCGCCCCGGACGGCAGCACGATCGTGGACCGTCACGGAGGGATGGCGGACCTGACCGCGGGACGGCTGCGGCTCGTGCGTCCGTCCGCGCTGCGCGACGACCCCGTGCGGTTGCTGCGACTGCCGCGGATCGCCGCCGAGCTGGGCTTCGCGGTGGACGAGGAGGCCGCCGCCCGGGCGCGCGCGGACGCGGGGGAGCTGGCTCGGGCCGCGGGGGAGCGGCTGATGGAGGAGCTGCGGCGAATGGTCGCGCTGCCGGCGCCCTGGCGCGCGGTCGAGCTCATGGACGAGCTGGGCGTGCTGACCGCGCTCGTCCCCGAGCTGGCGGGCGCCCGGGGTCTGGAGCAGAGCCCCTACCACCACAAGGACGTGCTCGGCCACACGCTGGAGGTGGTCCGGCACGCGTGCGAGCTCGCGGACGACCCCGAGCCGGTCTTCCGCTCCCTGGCGCCGCGGGTGGCGCAGACCCTGGCGGAGCCGTTGGGCGACGGCCTCGACCGGCGCGGGGCGCTGGTGCTGGGCGCGCTCCTCCACGACATGGCCAAGCCGGACACGCACGCCGTCACTGCGGAGGGCCGCGTCACCTTCTGGCATCACGACCGGCTGGGGGAGGAGCAGGCGCGCCAGTGGTCGCTCCGCATGCGCACGTCGGCGCGCCTGCGCGATCACCTGGCGCTCCTCGTTCGCCACCACCTCACGCTGGGGTTCCTGGTCCACAGGACGCCGCTGTCGCTCCGCCAGATCGACCGCTACCTGGGCGCCACCGCCCCGGCTGCGGTCGACGTGATGGTGCTCTCCTGCGCGGATCGCCTGGCGACGCGCGGCCCGCGCACGAGCGAGCACGCCATCCGCCGCCACCTGGTGCTCGCCCGCGAGGTGATGGCCGTCCATTTCCAGCTGGCCGACCGGGGGCCGCTGCGTCCGCTGGTGGACGGCGCGACCCTGGCCCTGGCGCTCGGCACGCCGCCCGGTCCCTGGCTGGCCCGGGCGCTCGCCGCCCTTCGCGAGGAGCAGCTGGTCGGAGCGGTACGGAGCGAGGCCGCTGCAATCCGCTTTGCGCAGGGCTGGCTCGCCGCGCAGGCGGACGTGCAAGGGTTGCGCGACGGCGTGCGCGGGGCATAGGGTCACCCGACCGAGGCGCCGTGCCCACATCACCTCGGAAGCAGCGGCGGCGGACGCCTCCGCGCCCGGCCGCGGCCGGGTAGAGTCCGCCGCCGATGGTGCGCCTGACCAGGATCTACACACGCCTCGGCGACGGCGGCGACACCCACCTGGGCGACATGAGCCGGGTTCGCAAGACCAACGCCCGGATCGCCGCCTTCGGGGAGGTCGACGAGCTCAACAGCGTGATCGGGGTCGCCCGCCTGCAGCAGCTGCCTGCCGGCGACGACGAACGCCTGGCCCGCATCCAGAACGACCTCTTCGACGTCGGCGCCGACATGGCCGTTCCCGAGGGCACTCCCCGCCCGGAGGGCGCCGCGCCGCCGCTGCGCGTGACGGCGGAGCAGGTCGAGCGGCTGGAGCGCTGGTGCGACGAGGTGAACGCGGCGCTGGAGCCGCTGCGGAGCTTCGTGCTGCCCGGCGGCACGCCTGCCGCGGCGGTGCTGCACCACGCCCGCGCCGTCTGCCGGCGCGCCGAGCGGGCGGCGGTGGCCCTGGGCGACGCCGAGACGCTGAACCCCCAGGCGATCACCTATCTCAACCGGCTGTCCGACCTGCTCTTCATCCTCGCCCGCGGCGCCAACCGGGACGCCGGCGGCGACGTCCTCTGGCTGCCGGGAGGCCCGCCCGTCTGAGCCTGAATCCCGCGATCGCCGGATTCAGGCTGAGCCCTCGGCGGGTACCAGCTGGTCTGCTCGGGCTGCCGGCGGGTCGAGGAGCCTGCGGTCGTCAGGGACGGCCCCCCCCGCCGGCGCCGGGCGCCGGCGACGGTGGTTGGGCCGCAGGCGCCGCCCACGCCTGCTCCAGCCGGACGAGGAGGGCCTGCTCGGCCAGGCGCGCGAGGTAGCGCGCCCGCGCCCGCTCGTACTCGTCCCATCCCGCCCGCGGCGCGCAGGCCCAGTCCTTGTCCATCCCGACCCCCCAGCCCTCGAGTGCGCCGGCCCGGCCGACGTTCATGCAGGGAGCCTACGGCCCGGCGCTGACGCGCCACTGACAGCACGGCCGCCGCGCCCCGTGCCGACCGCGCTCAGCGCGCGTAGTTGCTCGCCCCGTGCCAGTCGATGAGGACCACCGGCTCGTCGCCGACCACCCAGGCGTCGTGGTTGGCGGGCAGGGCCGTCAGCTCCCCCGGGCCCACGTCGAACTCGTCGCCGTCGGCCATCTGGACGTGGATCGTGCCGGCGGCGTGGAACTGGAAATGCGGTGCCTCGCACCACTCGGTGCCGGCGATCGGCCTGACGTGCTCGGACCAGCGCCAGCCGGGCTCGAGCACCAGGC
>JAWVEW010000525.1:0-3249 GCA_033856495.1 Miltoncostaeaceae bacterium
GCCGATTCCCGGCGCGTCGGGGTTCACGAGCCAGATCTGACGCGAGCCGGTCCGCTCGCTGACGAACGCGAGCGCGCTCCCGTCCGGCGACCAGGCCGGCTCGGAGTCGAGCCCGGGATGCCAGGCGACGATGCGGTCGCCGGAGCCGTCCGCGTTCATGACGTGGATGTCGAAGTCTCCGCCCCGGTTGCTCCTGTACGCGATCCTCGCCCCGTCGGGGGACCACGTCGGGAAGCGGTCGGAGCGGCTGCCCGTGGTGATGCGCGTCTGCCGCGAGCCGTCCGCGTCCATGACGTAGACGTCGAAGCTCCCGGCGCGGGCGCTGACGAAGGCGATCCGCGCGCCGTCGGGCGAGTACGCGGGGTCGATGTCGTCGGCGGGGTTGCCGCTCAGGTTGACCAGTCCGCTGCCGTCCGGATTGACGGCGAAGATCTCGTCGTTTCCCTGGCGGTCGGTGACGAAGGCGATCATGCCGTTCGCGCCTGGGCTCGCGAGCGCGCCGCCCACCGCCGCGACGAGGGTCAGCGCCGCCGCCAGCGGCGCCGACGCGAGCGCCGCGAGCCTGCGTCTACGCGCCAACCGACAGCTTCGAGCTCGAGACCGCCGGCTGCAGGATCTGCCGGCGATAGGCGACGCTCGCGGCGCCGGTGCGGTTGTTGACCCCCAGCTTCCGGTACGCCTGGCGGAGGTAGTGCTTGACGGTGTGGTCGCTGAGGTAGAGGCGGCGGCCGATCTCACCGTTCGAGAGCCCGTCTGCGACCAGGCTGACAATCGACAGCTCGCGTGCGTTGAGGGTGTACGCGGCGGCCTCGGCCATGGTCTCGACCGACTTCGGCCGAACGTGGTGCACCGTCCCGTCGACCACCTGCCGGATCGTCGAGGGCAGGTCGCCGGGATGGATCGACTTCACGACGTAGACGGAGGCGCCGTTGGCGAGCGCCTGGTCGATGTGCAGCGCGTCCGTCGACGCCGACATCACGATGATGGCGAGGCCGGGGTGGCGGGCGCGGATCTCCGCCACGGCGGACATGCCGCCGGTGCACGAGGTGAGCGGGTCGATCATGACCACGTCGGCCTCGACGCGCTCCATGAGCGCGAGCGCCTCGCCGTCCGTCCGCGCCTCGCCGACGACCTCGATGTCGGGAACGGACTCGAGCGCGCACCTGACGCCCGCCAGCAGCAGGGCGTGACGGTCGACGAGCACGACCCTCAAGGATCTCAAAGCGGACATCGGCACGGCCTCCGTTCGGGGTGATGAGCGGCGGGAAGGCTCGCCATCTCCACTGGCCGGATGATGGCCACCCCCTCCCCACCCTCGACATCACCCGGTTGGGGGATCGACGTCATGCCAGGGCGCCGGCTCGACGGGCCCGCGCGCGCGCGCCGGGGCCGGCCTTAACCCGTCCTTAACAATCGTGTGGAGTGGAAACTCCGTGTTTTGCAGGGACATTTGCGCCACGGAGGCGGTCGCCCAACCGGGTTCGCGGGGGGGCTGGGGCAGGCCGATACCTCCTCCCAGGAGGGACACCAGCCGCGAGGGCGCCGCCATGACGGCGCGACCCGCGGCCGACCCGGGCCAAGGAACGGCCCGACCAAGGGGGCTGGCATGGATCGCCGACGACGTTTCACGGGTGCGAGCGCAATCGGGCTGGTGGCCATCGCGGCCGCGGTCCCCCTGGGGGCATCCGCCGCCCAGGCCGACGGAGGGGCGGCGCGCGTCGCGAGCGTGGGCGCCAGCATGTCCTTCGCTCCTGTGGCCGACGCCTACGTCAACGCGTCGCTGCCGACGCGCAACTTCGGCGCCACGACCCGCCTTCGGGTGGATGGTTCACCGCGTCTGCGCTCCTACCTGCGCTTCGACGTGGACGGGCTGGGCGGCGCCGTGACGAAGGCGACGCTGCGCGTGTACGCGACGAGCAAGTCCACCCGCCCCGTGTCGGTCTCCGCGGTCTCCGGCAACGGCTGGGCCGAGCGCGTGATCGACTTCGCCGGCGCGCCCGCCGCCGCCTCGACCAGCACCGACAGCTCGGGGTCCTTCCCCGCGGGGAGCTGGGTCGCGCTCGACGTGACCAGGCTCGTGCGCGGCGAGGGCCTGGTGAGCATGGCGCTGTCCACGGCCGGATCGACGGCCGTGGCGTTCACGAGCCGGGAGGCCTCGGGGCCGCGCCCGGAGCTGGTGATCCAGACCTCGGCCGCCGCGCCCGTTCCGGCGCCGTCGCCGAGCCCGACGCCGCCGCCGAGCCCCACGCCGCCGCCCACGCCGACGCCCACGCCGACGCCGACGCCGACGCCCACGCCCACGCCGACGCCGACGCCGACGCCGACGCCCACGCCGAACCCCACGCCCACGCCCGCGCCGGCGCCCACGCCGCCCGCGAGCATGGACGGGACCATTCGCGCCGCGTTCTACTACCCGTGGTTCCCCGAGGCCTGGAACCAGGCCGGCATGAACCCCTTCACGAAGTTCCACCCCAGCCTGGGGTACTACGACTCCGGCGACCCGGCCACGATCAGGACGCACATCGCGGCGATGCAGTATGGGAAGATCGACGCCGGCATCGCGTCGTGGTGGGGGCAGGGCACGAAGAGCGACTCCCGCATGCCGGCGCTGCTCTCCGCCGCGAAGGGCACCAGCTTCCTCTGGAGCGCCTACTACGAGTCAGAGAGCCTCGGCGACCCGAGCGCGGCGCAGATCCGCTCGGACCTGACCCACATCCGCGACCGCTACGCGTCCGATCCGAACTTCCTGCGCCGCAACGGCAAGTTCGTGGTGTTCGTCTACGCCGACACCGCGGACGGCTGCGGCATGGCCGACCGCTGGAAGCAGGCCAACACGGTTGGGGCCTATGTGGTCCTGAAGGTCTTCCCGGGCTACGCGGCCTGCGCCAGCCAGCCCGACGCCTGGCACCAGTACTCGCCGGCGGTGCCGGCCGACTACCAGGCCGGCTTCTCCTACGCCATCAGCCCCAGCTTCGACAAGGCCGGGGATCCCACGCGGCTCGGCAGGGACCTCGCCCGGTGGCAGCAGAACGTGCGCGACATGGCCGCCTCGAGCGCTCCCTTCCAGCTCGTCACCACCTTCAACGAGTGGGGTGAGGGCACCTCGGTGGAGAGCGCGACCGAGTGGGCCACGCCGTCCGGCTACGGCGCCTACCTCGACGCCCTCCACAACGATGGCGGTGGCGCTCCGGCGCCCGCCCCCAGCCCGACGCCGGCGCCGAGCCCCACGCCGCCCCCCAGCCCGACGCC